>RECT01000186.1 GCA_007693875.1 Spirulina sp. DLM2.Bin59 | reverse complement strand
ATACACCCCTTCCGGATGCACAAACCCCGAAACCCCATCCCCCTTCGTAAACAGCCAAGCCTGGGGCAAAAAGCACTTAAACAGATTCGTTTGTGACCCCTTCAAAAGCGGATAATTTTGCATCGCATTTAGAAAATTCTGCGTTCCCGCCGCCTCCTCATAGTCCCTTAAAAAACCCCTCCGCAACCCCGAAAACCGATCAAACAACCCCTCCCGCCGTTTCGCCACCTCACTCGCCGAAAATTTCCGCAACACCAACAACGGATCAAAATCCCCCAAAACACCGCCTTCCTGCCATTCCACCTTCACCCACGGCGGATTCCCCACCATCAGATCAAACCCACCCCGATCCAAAAACAGATCCGCAAACTCCAACTCCCAATGAAAAAACTGATACCGCTCCCGCAACTCATTCACCACCCCCAAACGCGGAAACAACCCCCCCAACCGCTCCAAATCCACAAACCCATAAGTCTTCAAATCCAAACGACCCTGCTCCGGCTCCACCGTCTCCGGAAACAAACTCAACTGCTCCTCCCCCGCTCGCATCATCTCCACCTCCCCCAAAATCTGCCCCAACTCAAAGAAAAACACATCCCGCTCCGGCAACAAATCCGCCCGCTCAATCGGCCAAAACCACAACGCACACCAATAATCCATCACCAACCGTAACCGCCGATATAACCCCGAATTCTGCACCCCCCGCGAAAACTTCTCCTGATCATGGATCTTATCCTTCATCGCCAACGACACCTCAGACCCCAACACCTCCCCCTGACCCCACACCCGCAACGGATCAGTCGTTCGCGCCCGCAGCGATCGCAACTGCACCGCATAATCCTCCCACAACACCGCAATCCGCTCCGACAACAACCGCGCATTATCCCACTGATCCACCGTCAACCCCCCCCGGCAAAACTCCCCCTGCCACACCTTGATCCGCTTCAACGCCCCCGGCTCCATCCCCTTAATCACCTTATCCGGATAACTCGCCATCCCCGGATCACCCAACAGAAAATGCCACACCCCATCCGCCGGCAACTCCGACCCCAACCGCACAGCGATCGGAGCCTCCTCCGGCCAAAGCCGCGCCCCCTTCTTCCCATTCACCACCAAAGCCCGACCATACACCTGCCGCCGCGCCCCAATCAACGAATTCCCACAATTTAACTGCATCCCAAACCACGGAATAAACACCGCCCCCGGCCGCTGCACCGTATAGGGCAACCCCTGATCATCCCGCTCCACCACCTCCACCCGATCCCGATAAATACAATTCAGCCACAACGACACCTCCGCCAACTCCATCGCAATCGGATTCTTATCAATCCCAAACACATTGCGATCCGCCAAAAACATCTTCACCTTCTGCGTTTCCAACGTAATGCGATCATGGGGAATGCGATCGCCCAACTCCTCCTGCTTCCGCTCCAGATACGCCGCCGCCAACTGATCAATCACCTCATTGAGAAACGCCGCACTCCCCATCGCTGGCTCACAGATCGTTAACTCCAAAATCTCATCCGCCCCCTTCCCCGCCAACAACTCCTTCAGGGCATACTTCACCAAACACTGCGTCAACGATTGCGGCGTGTAATAACTCGCACTCTTGATGCGATCGCGCCCCGCCAACCGAAACAAAAACTTCCCCTTGCGGTGATGCCTCGGCTTCCCCGTCTCCGGATCAATCACATACTCCGACTTTTTAAACTCCTCCAAACGCGACCCCGGCACAAAATACCCCACCTCCAACTCGCGATCGGCCCCAGCCTCCTTTTCCGGCTTCACCTCATAAAGATCCTCCTCCGCCAAAAACGCCGACAAACTCAACAACCCCTCATACACCTCCCCCAACTGATTCACCCCCAACTGCGCATAACTAATCCGTCCCCGTCGCCCCTGCCCCACCTCCGACAACGACATCAACTCCAACACCCGCCGCATCACCCCATTACGAAACTTCACCCCCTCCAATAACGCCGTTTTCGCCGGATCAAACAAATGACTTTTCAACGCAGGCAAAGTAAACGTTTCGGTGATCCGTTGTTGGTGGACATCATCCGTGCTGCCTTGATGGTGATCCCGTTGGGGATAGCCATTCCACAACAAACGAAACAACTGCCGGATCGAAAGATCAATAAAATAAGACTCATAATCCGCCTCCGTCGTCAGTTCCGCCTGCTCCAAATCCCGCAAACTCTCCAGACTGTACCCCTCCCGATACACCTCCGACCCCATCGGGATATAGCCCAACTCCGGCCGCGCCTCAATATAAAACACAAACAACAACCGATACACCCACCGCAAACACTGCACCTTCAAATCTTGGGGATCAATCGTCTGCTCCCCCTGCTGCTTTTGGGCCTCAGTGGAAAAAATGCGATCGCGCTGCACCGTCTTCCGATAATGGATAAATTCATTGCCGATTAACTCGATCGCCTCCCGCAGAGCAAACTTAAGCCGCTCCGACACACTATAGGTGTGGCGGTGGCTATTCTCGTTGAGAGTATCCAGCAAAGGATGGCCCCCCTGGGGGCAGGTGTGGCGACAATGGAGGAGAGTCGCCGCAGCCAAGAGCGCATCGCGATCGCGATCGTTAAACAGGGTTTGCCAATCAAACCGCAACAGCCGCGAAGCCACCCACTTATAGCGATCCACCAACACCCACTGATCCAACGACACCAACACCACCCACCGAGGCGGATTCTCCAACGCAAAAATCGGATCAAGCCAATCTTCAAAACTGCGATCGGGGGGCATTTCCCCCGCTGGGCTGGAGCCTTGGAGCGGATCAAAGCCCAAAGAGAGTACATCCATCGGCTCCAAAGTCGGATTAAACGCCTCAATCACCCACAAATCCGGTAAACCATTGGCCTTCGTCACTTCATAAACAATGGGCAAAACAGCCTCATCCCCCGCAGCCCGCCATTGGGGTTCCCAGCCATAGCCCAACACCCCCAAAAGACGCTGTAAAAACTGCCGCTGTCGCTCTAGCCGCTCCGGTTTGGGGGCTTTCTCACTCTCAGCCACAGCCCGAAAATAGGGTTTGGCCAGTTGCCCCAGGGCGCGATCGGGGGGCGTGGTGTCGGGATCTTCTCCCCACTGCTTCGGCTGATTTTTCAGATCCCCACTCAAGATCGCGTCTACATAGTGGGCGGCGTAAAATTCGTTTTCGTTTGCAATACCAACCAAGACCATGGGGGTTTTCTCCGAATAATACAGGGGGGACAGGGGGGGAACTGAGCGGCTATGGGATTCGCGGGCGGGGCAAGGGGCGCACAGCCCCTTGTTTCCCCTAGCCCCTTAGACTGCGCCGCCCCGCAAGACAGCAACCAACTTGATAAACGGCTTAGGATCCGTGGTCATCGACAGTTCAACCCAATCGCGATGATCCTGAAAAACCGTTTCAATCCGGCTTAAAGCCCCTTGACGGCGTTGGGCTTGGATCGGGTTTTGGGTGTGATCCTCAAGACGGAGTTCAAGCTGTTGATGGTGATGGCGTTGGAGTTGAGCGAGGCGATCGCGCTGCTCCTGGAGTTGTACCGCCAATTGGGCCGAAAACGCCTGATGGTCAGCTAAAAACGCCGCCTGCGCCGCCGCCACAGCGCGATCGCGCAACTCCAACAGATCATCTAAGGGACAATTGCCCCGATTCGGGATCGACTGCTGGCCCAACTGGGTACGGGCGATCGTCACCTCTAGGGGTTCCACTCCCACCCGTTTCCCCTGCTGAAAACACACCGATTTCCACCGCGACAGGACGGGCGCACCCCGTCGATTCGGAAAACTCCCAAACAGAATAAACACCACCTCTTCACTCTCTAAACCCTGAGCCACTTCAATCACCGGGGCCTGATGGCGACCAAACCGGAAAATACACCGATCCGTCAGCCATTCCACCACCGGATGCAGTTCCCACAGGTATTCTTGGCGGGGCCATTGGTGCTGTTCCCGGCGGGCGGCTTCCATGGCAGCCATCACCGCATCAGGGCGGGCGGTGAGGTGTAAGAGGGTCTGCTCATCGGGGTGGATTTCCGGGGGGAGCCGTCGATAGCGTTGCTTGAGGGTCGGCGGCAGTTGCAACTCCACAAACCGCGCTTCTGGGTTGATCGTCAGGTTCGGCGGCCGGTCTTCTAAGGCCGTGAACGCCGCCGCCGCATAGTCAAAGGTGGAAGCAAAGACGCTGGGCAAACTGCCAAAGTCCACGGGCGGGGCCACGGGTTCGGGGCTGGGGTCGCTGGGGGCACTGCTGAAGAGGGCGAAAAGATCCAATTCCCCCGCCGCGACGCTCTGGGCGTTGTCGTCAAGTTGCTGCTCAAAGGCTTGGGCCGTGATGCCATTGGCGATCGCCGCTTCCGTCAGCCGTTCCTCCGCCTCAGCATCAAAGACCCCCATAAACACCGACGGATCACCAATGTTTTTAATCGCCTGCTCGTCTTTATTGAGCAGGACTTTGATAATGCGCTCCACTTCATCCATGCGCTCAAGGTGCGATCGCGTCAGGAGATAGCGAATTTGGGGGGCGTGGGTTTGTCCGTAGCGATCGATCCGGCCGTTGCGCTGTTGCAGGGTCATCAAAGACCAGGGAATATCGAAGTGAATTAAGCGATGGCTGCGGTAGTGGAGGTTGAGGCCTTCGGCGGCCACTTCCGTGGCGATTAAGATCCGCACGGGGCTTTGGCCTTGGCCGAAGGCTTCAACAATTTCCTGCTGCTCTGTATCCGGGAGGCCGCCATCAAGGAGGGCGATCGCCTCTTTTTTGAGCTTCAAATCCAGGGGCAACCGATCCCGCAAAAACCCCAAGGTGGCCAACCGCCCGGTAAAAATCACGAGGCGATCGTCAGGATCAGCCCCCGTCCATTGCCAATCCTCTTGAATCAGCTTCAGGAGGGCTTGATATTTGGCAAAACTGCGGTGATTAATCGCCTCCAAGGCCGGGACAAGGGCGGTGAGTTCGGCCCGTTCTGTCTGTCTGGATTCTTTATTTTTCAAGCGTTGGAGCCGCTGCTTGACGGTTTCCAAGCAGGCCATGGGACTAGATAGCATCGCCTTGAGCAGGGTGGTTTTAAACAGTTGCACGCCTTTGCTCTGCTGATCTGAGGTCAATTGCAGCGCATCCAACTGCCGAAAAACTCGCTCTTCAGCCTGGGAGGCTTCCCCCTCAATCACCGCCACCTGTCGCTCTGGAACGTGCTTTTGCAGATCCGCCAACACATCTTTTTTGAACCGCCGCACATAAAGATCCCGAATATCCTCTTGGGTGTAGTCGGATTCGTTGGCGATCGCCGTCGGGTCAAGCATATTCATCAAGCTCGCAAAGCTTTCCGCCCGGCCATCGTGGGGCGTAGCCGAGAGCAAAATCAAGGTATCGGAACGGGTGGCGAGGCGATCGGCCAAGCGGGCCCGTTTGGAAGCCATTTGCCCCTTGCCCCGTTTCGCCACATTATGGGCTTCATCAATGATGATAATGTCCCAATGGGCGGCTTCCAGATAGGTGCGATACTCGCGGTCTTGCTTGAGGGTATCAATGGAAATGATGCTGCGATCGTAGTAGTGGAAGGGGTTATGGTTCCCCGGAATCCGGCTGCGCACCTGTTGAATTTTGCTCGAATCCAGACGCACAAGGGGAATGGTGAACCGGCTCCAAAACTCCTTTTGAAACTGCGTCATCATTGACTTCGTGGTGACAACCAAAATCCGCCGCCCCTGCCCCCGCCGGATCAGTTCCGTCACCAAAATGCCACATTCAAGGGTTTTCCCCAGGCCCACCGCATCGGCAATCAAAATCCGCTGCCGGGGCATTCCCAAGGCCTTCGCCGCTGGCCACAGTTGATAGGGCAAAATATCCATCGCGGCCCGATGCCCTTGGTAGAGCCGGCCATCATCGGGCGCGGTTTGGCGAATCTGGGCTTCGAGAAACAGCAGGCTATGCTGATAGCCCGAAGAAGTATCCCGGACTAATTGGGTGGCTTCGGGGCGCAACACCTCCACTTTGTCTAAGGCTGCAATGAATCGCGCCGCCTTGCCTTGAATGAATTCTGAAACCCCTACGGCTTCGATGATGCAGCCTTCACCTTTGGCGATCGCCACCGACTTCACCAACCATTCCGCATCCCGACAGACAATTCTTGCCCCTGGCGCAATCTCATTTACCATCTTTTTCCACTACCTAACGTTGCAGCTTTTCACCTTTAAACTTACTTCTTTTTAGCAGAATAATCTGCTCGTTGTTGGGGAATCTCTGGCTCACGAAGTGGGGAGGTAGAGTTATGGGTTGGCCAGCAGGCGTTCCACTGCTTCGAGATTCGTTTGGGCTGCGGTGAAGTCGGGATCGAGGGCGATCGCCCGTTGGAAGGCAGCGATCGCCGCTTCTAGTTGGCCCTGGTCTTTCAGGAGATTACCCAGATCGTAGTGGGCAATCGCATTATCAGGGTCTAACTCAATGGCCCTTAGGTAGAAGGGGAGCGCCGCCTCAGGTTGCCCTTCCGCCCTGAGCAGATCACCGAGAACAGAGTGGGCAAAAGCATTATCGGGGTCTAGCTCAATTGACCGCTGGAAGGCAGCGATCGCTTCCGCTGGTTTCCCTTGATCTCTCAGCACAAAACCGAGATTGTAGTGAGCACTGGCATGATCGGGATCCAGTGCGATCGCCCGTTGGTAGGAGCGGATCGCTGCTTCTAGGTTCCCTTGCATCCGCAGGGCATTACCGAGAGCGGCGTGAGCAATCCCTAAATTGGGGTCGAGTTCGATCGCCCGTTGGTGGGAGAGAATGGCGGCTTCGATTTCCCCTTGGAAATGCAACGCATTGCCCAGATTGTTATGGGCAATGGCACTATTGGGGTCGCGTTCAATGGCCCGTTGGTAGAAGGCGATCGCCGCTTCTGGTTGCCCCTGGGTGATCAGCACAGCATTGAACCAGAAGGGAGCATAGGCATGATTGGGATTGAGTTCGATCACCCGTTGGAAGGCAGCGATCGCTGCTTCTGGTTGGTCTTGTTCCAGGAGGACAAGCCCCAGATAGAAGTGAACATCGGCATCATTGGGGTTGAGTCCAATGGCTTGACGCAGGATCATTTCTGCCTCGCCATAGCGTTCTTCCTGCGCAGCCGCTTCAGCCTGCTCCAAAAACTGATCCACTGTCTCAGCCATCACCCTTTGGGGTGCAAACACCAGCGACAGGGCCAAAATCAACCCCACTAACTTACAATTCACCATAAAAACTGATCCCATACAAATCTCTTCAGCCTAATCCACCGTTTCCCAAATCGCAACAGTAGCCGCGCAAAAATGCCGCCCTTAAATATTCCCTCTACCTAAAACCGATATTCGAGAATCTTAGTTCATCGCTACCCTCAAAACCATCATCACTTCACCCCGCCCATGACCTACCTCCAAGACCGCTACATCAACCCCCTCACCGACTTCGGCTTCAAACGCATCTTCGGCACAGAGGCCAATAAAGCATTGGCCATTGCCTTCCTCAATACCCTCCTCCCCCCCCACCACCAAATCCAAGACCTCACCTACAAAAACACCGAAAATCTGGGCAATACCCCCCTCGACCGTAAAGCCATCTTTGACATCTATTGCCAAGCCAGCAACGGCCAGCGGTTCATTGTTGAAATTCAAAAAGCGAAACAAAATTTTTTCAAAGACCGCAGCATTTATTACGCCAGCTTTCCTATCCAAGATCAAGCCCAAAAAGGCGAATGGAATTACCAATTAGCTGCCATTTATACCGTGGGCGTTCTTGACTTTATCTTTGCAGAACACCAACAAGAGCCTGATTTGATTCACATCGTCAAACTCAAAGATCAACACTGCCGCGTATTCTACGAAAAACTGCAATTCATCTACATCGAACTGCCCAAATTTACCAAAACCCTCGAAGAACTCGAAACTCCCCTCGATCAGTGGCTCTTTGTGTTGCGGCATCTCGCAGAAATGAGCGATCGCCCCCAACGGCTCCAACAAGACCCCATTTTTAACCAACTCTTTGAAGTTGCAGAACTGGCAAACCTTTCTCGCCCAGAACAGGATAGTTATGAAAACAGCTTGAAATATTACCGGGACTTAAATAATGTCATCGACACAGCCCGCCAAGAGGGAGAACAAACCGGCCAAAAAACTTTAATTGTTCGTCAACTCACCCGCAAACTGGGAACAATTCCTGAACCTCTCCAAACCCAAATTCTCGACCTCAACGGTGAGGATATCGCCGCATTGGGCGAAGCCATTTTCGATTTACACACCATCCCTGATCTCGAAACATGGCTCAGATCCCACCCCTAATCCCCGCCGATTATCCCGGTCAGCGTTTTAATCAAGTCTACCGGAATCAAGCCCTAGCGCAATAACAGCCACACCGACTGTAACCCCCCAATCACCAACCCTAAGACCCCCCCCAGATTGACGATCGCCTGGAGTTCACTTTT
>RECT01000197.1 GCA_007693875.1 Spirulina sp. DLM2.Bin59 | reverse complement strand
CATTCCGCAGGTTACTCAATGGATGGTGCGTCAGCGGTAACGCTGCTGTTTGGCACCATGGATTGACCGTTCTGACGCACCCTACGATTCAATGGTAGGGTGCGTCGGACAGGATCAATGATGATGTTGATGATTAAATTGTGTCTGACGCACCGTTCATTAGCCCTCCTTCCTGTAGGTGCAGCAATTAATATTCTTTTGCAAACTGGGGATGCACCCACAAAAACTCGCGGCGTTTGTTTTGGACTCGCACTAGACCGCCAAAACCGGGGTCTTTTTCCTTCAGCATGGTATGCAGTTCTCGCAACATAGAACCTTGAGCGCGAATAGCTTCCCCCTGTTCAAATTGAGGGGAATCCCGTTGGGTTTGCCGATCCATCGCGAGGTTACTGCTGGCGTTAATGCCTGCCAATCCGCCGTCGGAAAAATCGCCAACGCCTACCTCTTTGTTTAAAAAGAGGTGATATAGTTTACGTATGCCTGTACGTGCAAGGAGGAGATAATGCAGAAGAAGTTGACCATCAGTATTGATGAACAGGTGTACAACGGCTTATATGCCGTAATCGGGAAGGGGGCGATTAGTCAGTTCATTGAAGATTTGTTACGCCCTTACGTTATCCAGGATGAGTTAGATGCTGCCTACAAGCTTATGGCTGAAGATCAAGAGCGCGAAACGGAGGCTTTATTGTGGGCTGAGGCACTGATTGGGGATGGTAAAAAATGAACAGAGGTGAAGTGTGGTGGATTGATTTTGATCCGTCAGTGGGCGGCGAAATCAAGAAAGAGCGACCCGCCGTTATCATCAGCAATAATGCGTCTAACCGAAATCTTAACCGAGTTCAGGTTGTGCCAATCACGAGCAATGTATCTCGAATCTACCCCAGTGAAGCAATGGTAACTCTGCAAGGTCGTCAAGGGAAGGTAATGGCTGATCAACTGGCAACTGTTTCTAAGCAAAGAATGAGGAAGAAGGCAGGGGAAATAACTTCTGAAGAAATGACTGCTGTAGAGTTAGCAATCCGAGTGCAACTTGGACTAAGATAACATCCCCATTCACCTGACACTAGCAATCTTTCGCACATACGAAGCAACTTGAAATAGCTAGAATGATTCGACAGCTTCAATGCCTTTAGTAACAGCTTTTGCATAGGTTTCGCCGTGGGTGTGCCACTGCTGCCAAGGAAACCGACATTCCGCAGGTTACTCAATGGATGGTGCGTCAGCGGTAACGCTGCTGTTTGGCACCATGGATTGACCGTTCTGACGCACCCTACGATTCAATGGTAGGGTGCGTCGGACAGGATCAATGATGATGTTGATGATTAAATTGTGTCTGACGCACCGTTCATTAGCCCTCCTTCCTGTAGGTGCAGCAATTAATATTCTTTTGCAAACTGGGGATGCACCCACAAAAACTCGCGGCGTTTGTTTTGGACTCGCACTAGACCGCCAAAACCGGGGTCTTTTTCCTTCAGCATGGTATGCAGTTCTCGCAACATAGAACCTTGAGCGCGAATAGCTTCCCCCTGTTCAAATTGAGGGGAATCCCGTTGGGTTTGCCGATCCATCGCGAGGTTACTGCTTTTGATGCCAAAATCAAGACTTTTTTGACCCAGATCTAGTTCTTGTTGAATGCCTCTATAGGTCGCATCATCGAGCATCAACTGGGTCGCTGAGGCAGCAACGGGTAAGACTAGACTCAAGGTTCCAGTCAGCAATTTAAAGTAGGGAATGGCTTTGGTAAACCATTCGCGGTTGAGTTCTAACTCATAGATCCCTTGTTTGCTAGCTTCAGGATTAAGCACCGGGAGCGGTTTGCAAGCATGCTCACACCAGAGGGTGAGTTGAAATTTAGCACTGAGCCATTGGGGGCGATCAAAAAAACCTGGATCAAGGGGCTTAAAGCTAAACAGGCGAGGGCCATCTTTAGCTTCATCAGTGAGCGTTTGCATCAGGTAGGCAAACTGCTGATCGATCTGGCTCATGATGGCTTGTTGATCTTTAGATAACGCCTGATGACGTTGCTGATTTCGGCGATCCAGTGTTACGAGATCTTGGCGAATGACTTTAAGTTCATCTTTAAAAACTGCTTGGAATTGGTCAAGACCAATAACTTGAGATGGAGGGGGAACAGTTACGGCATTATTCAGTAATTGATCAATATTTTGCCACTCGTCACAACCAGAAATTGGACAGGGAAACTCTGGGCGATTTTTCTTTTTGCTTTCGATTAGTTTTTGCACTTCAAAGAGTCCGTGACCGGGTGCTTCCATGCCACAGGGAGCGATACAGGACACCATGATGTTGCAGTTCAGTCCTTCCCAAAAGCTCTCTACTAGCCATTTCACCTCTTCGGTGAGGTAAGCAAGAAACCGATCTGGATAGGCAGCTCGAACGGTGATTTTGACATCATTGCCGATGTGTTCCAGTAAGGCGCGACCGTTGTAGTCGTTGTCGAGCATTAAGCCTCGCTGCCAGTGGATGCTGTTGGCGTAGTTGGTGCGGCCTAGGGAATATTTGTGGAGACGGACGATGAGTTGATAGAACAGCCCCTCAGCATTGGCACTCTGACCGCGATCGTCCACAATGCGGCAGATCTGTACTTGCTGTCTGTCTCCCTCTTCAGGTTCTTCACCCCAATCGGGTAATTGCTCTGGGCGGTTGTCGGGGACAAGTTGGGCGATCAGGCTGGTGGTACTTGCCTCCCTAGAAGCCGGATCGAGAACGACTTTGTAGGATAGATCGAAGCGTTCCATGAGCTTCAAAAATACCGGATGGAGGGCTTTAGGGTAACCCGCTTCTCCGGCAAAGGGGGGATGGCTCCACAACTGGCTGAGATGGCTAAATTCAACCAATCCATTGCGACGGCGAATTTCTGGATCATCAAATACAAAGCTGATGGCTTTGGCTAACCAGTCGGGTTTGAGGATGACGATATCCTTGAGGGTTTCGTCGTGGTGATAGTGGATGAAATAGCCCAGGGTATGAGATACGCGCACAAAGAGTTCAGCAGCAAAGCCCTCTAGGCCATGCTCTTCGCAGAGGGCAATGACATCCTGATAGGTCATGTGGTTTTGGCCGCAGGTTGCCAGTTTTTCCCGAATCTGTTGCCATTTGGCGGGTACTTTGCGACCCATGCCGGGCAAGGTGGCCGCAGCGTGGGCGATCGCCTCTCGCAATTCGGCAATACCGGAGCAGCAATGCGTTTCTGCGTTGGGTTTGCTGTCGATATGGAAGAAGCCGAGGATCGTATCGCTGCCAAAGAGATCAATCAATTCTTGGCGATCAATATCGGGTTGTCGTTGGCCGGGGCCGCCGTGGGTAGCTACTACTAACACTTTGGCATCAGGTTCTCGATGTTTGATCAGTGTAATCCACTCTTTGACGAAGCCTTGCTGTGGCCCTTCCCGTGGTTTCCACACGACGAGATAAAGGGCAGTGGAACTAAAAAAGAGTTGATGGGTCGGACGATAAACCCGCTGTCCACCAAAGTCCCAACCATTCAGCGCAATTTTTGTCTGATTGTCGGGAGCGGTGACAATGACAGGCTTAATCTCAATACCGTGGGTTGTGGGACGACCATCGTGCCATTCATCTTCTCGTAATGCTCCCAATAGGCAAGTTTTACCAACTTCTCCCTCCCCCACTAAAATTAATTTAGCCTCATTCAGGGTGATCTCTCCTTCTGCCCTTGCCCGGAGGTATTGCATGATGGCATCAATACCTTGCTCATGGGCAGCGGCAAGGTCGGGTTCAAGCGGATTACCATCAAGGGCAAGTTCAATGAGTTGAGTGAATTTTGTGAAGCTAAGAGGTACTGACGTTAATTTATTTCCATGAAATGCTTGGGTATAATAAAGCCAGGATAAATCTTTCCCTCCCAGATGAAGCTTTTCTAACTTTGTCAAGTTGCCAATTGAATCTGGAATTAGTTCAATATTATTGCCAATCGCATAAAACTCTTTTAAGTTGAGTAAGTGTGTAACTACTATCGGAAAATGAGCAAACTTATTAAAGGAAATTGATAACTTAGTTAATTTTTTCAGCTTTTTGATCGCCTCTGGCAGTTCCGTTAATTCGTTGGAGGAGAGGTCAAGGTTTCGCAACTGGGTGAGAGCAGCGATCGCCTCTGGCAGTTCCGTTAATTCGTTTAAGGAGAGGTGAAGCTCTTGCAACTGGGTGAGAGCGGCGATCGCCTCTGGCAGTTCCGTCAGCCCCATACCAGCGAGATTAAGTTCTACCGCATTCTCTTGCAATGCAGCTCTGATGCGTCGTACTGCTTTCCAGTAAGCCTCATCCCGTGCCATAGTTCTTTCACCCCAACCTCTTGCCATTCACCCCGTTATACCATCTTATTTAGCAAGCCGCTGCGTTAACCCTGATTTTCAGCAGGATCTACTGCACATCGGATAACTACAAATGGATTTTTAAGCACTTATGATCCATCCACTTTACTCTTTAATAAATTAATCAGCCCTTGAAAATCAGATGGTTGTTGTTCAAGGGGTAATCTTGCCAACTCCTTAGCGATTTCCTTGTTTTTGTCTTTGCCTACCACTGACTGACCTTGTGCATTTTTAACTTCAAAACATTGATTGGCGATCACTCGAAAAACTTCTTTACCCGACATCCGCTCGAGCCAAGATCCCGAACCATATTGTAGGGGTATTCTCCCACCACTTAATTCTTGAATAAATTCAATGTATCGCTGCTTAACCGCATTTTGCTCTAAAAGACTAGCAACCGATATTTTTCTCTCATTCATAGCCACCGCAAGCCCACTTAATTCAAGTTCCCCCGCATTTTGATCCCTGAATTTATCTGGATTTCTAAAATGTCGAATAGGTAATGGTTTTCGGAGTTCCCTTGAAATAGAATACAGGGTTAGATTTGCCGCATCCAGGAATATCCTAGAATTGCATTCATTAAGTATCCGTTGTCTAATATTAATTTCACGTTTTTGGAATGAAGAATTTTCAATATAATCAGGATCAATAAAGTAGTTTTCTAATTCTCTTTTGTGCCAAATAAGCATATTGTAATTATCGAGATCAGGAAAATCTTGCCAGGATTTATCAACAGTTTCTTGATCTTGATCATCACGATCAATGAGGAAATAATAAGAAGGATATTCTTTAATTAATGCTTGTGCAGCACTGCGAACATTGTCACACCCACCCATTGTGCTAACACCAACTGCCGTTAAACCATTATTATGCAATAGCTCCTTAATGACAATTGGATCGATCTCTTGATTATCTTTACCTTCTACAAATAGCTTGTGTCGTGCATCCTGGTTGACTCGCGTTGCATTGACACCGCGTTCTAATCTCATAAATTATATCCTCATCGTAAAAAAATGGCTATGCTTAATCTGGTACTAAAATAGCACGATGACGCTCATCGACAGAACCAAAAATCTCTTCAGAGTGAGTTGCCAAAATATATTGATTATCAGGGGCTAATTGGTAAAGCTGCCTAACAAAATCACCATGCCATTCAGCATTTAAATGTAATTCTGGTTCATCAATTAAAACAACACTAGGCTTTTCTTTCGTGTTTTTCCAAATCAAAAAAAGCGTCGCAATCATTTCTTTTTGCCCTGAACTCAAACCATCAAAAGAAAATGATTCTTTTTCACTCATAGGCTTGATCCGGATGTCAATCTTATTATCTGGCAAAGGACGTAAATGCTCAATTTGCCCACCACAATATCGTTGAATGAGAGCATTGAGTTGAAATAGTATTTTCTGAGATTGCTCTTTATCAACATCTTCAAACAAAGATGCTTGCCCCATTAAGGATCGCAAAATTTCTAACTTAAAAGAACTTACTGGACTAACAATATTTTTTATACCCGATCTCCTCCGCATATCATAGCTTCTAGGATAATCATCAGCCATCATACCCAATTCAGGATTTGATTCTTGAACTTTTCTATAGCTATTAAAATGTAATAACGGCGGAATAATTAAAGGCTCACTTGAGAAAGCAAAGATACTACTTAAGTGGTAATCAAGTATCCCAAAATGATCCTTATTAAAATCAAATAATGACGTATCACCCTCAATCTTGGGTGTTAAAAAACCTATTTCATGATCAACTTGCAAAGAAGTTACACACTTTTTATGATCTTGCGTAACTGTACATTCAATTGTTGCTGTTTTTTGACCTGCCTTCACCAATGAATTGGCAACATCTAATAGTAATTCATCTCTGAAGCGATTTTTAAATCCTTTTTGCAATAGTCCTGCTAACATCAATAAAGCGCAGCATTCCAATACAGAAGTCTTTCCTCCACCATTTTTGCTCCCTAAAAGTAAAATATCTGGATCTTCATCCATTAGCGGTGGAAGAAAATCAATCTCCAAAAAATCAATTTTTTTGTAATTCGTAATCTTTAAATGGCTGAGGCGAATCCGTTCTTTTTTAGTCATAGTATCCATACTATTAAATTAACTCATAGCTTAGTTATTCCCAAAATTTTTATGCCCACATATTACCCGTATGTATTCACACTACAGGCATAATCATAACTCTTCTCATGGAACTGTTTTCAAGAACTTGTGATCTTATTCCAGTGTTGATCAACTTTTCCACAAACTGCATCGGAGCCAACCACAGCCCCAGCTTGCCGATCGCCCGCCCTAGACTGCTCCCTGTCATGGGGGAAGGAGCGATCGCCCCCGCCACTCGTCGATATGATAGCATTGGCGTTAAACTGTAGGCTAATGCAAAGCCGCCCTAGGGTGGGCTTGTACCCCATTATCTTGGCCCTGATTGTTTAGTGAATAGCCCCCAATCCCACCGTCTCGACCCCAAGCAACTTTTCCCTTTTGCCCTGGATGCCTTCCAAATGGCAGCCATCGAGGCCCTCGATACCGGGGAATCTGTCGTAGTCTGTGTACCGACGGGATCGGGAAAAACCTTGGTGGGGGAATATGCCATCCATCGAGCCATGGCCCAGCAAAAACGGGTCTTCTATACCACCCCCCTCAAAGCCCTCTCCAACCAGAAATATCGCGACTTTTGTGAACAGTTCGGCCCCGATCAGGTGGGGATTCTAACCGGGGATATCTCGATTAATCGCGATGCCAGCGTGTTGGTGATGACGACGGAAATTTTCCGCAATATGCTCTACGGCACACCCATTGGTCAGGTGGGCACATCCCTGACGGATGTGGAAACGGTGGTGCTGGATGAATGCCACTACATGAACGATCGCCAGCGGGGGACGGTGTGGGAGGAGTCGATTATTTACTGTCCCCACAAGGTGCAGATTGTCGCCCTTTCGGCCACGGTGGCTAATGCGGCAGAGTTGACGGAATGGATTAGCCAAATCCATGGCCCCACCCGGTTGATCCATTCAGAATTTCGCCCTGTTCCCCTTGAATTCCATTTCAGCACCATTAAGGGCCTCTTTCCCCTCCTCAATCCCGAAAAAACCGGCCTCAACCCCCGCCTCAAACCCAAGGGGAAAGCCCAACGGCTCCGCCGGGAAGATTGCCCGACGATTCGCCAAACCGTGGCCCAACTCCGCGATCGCGAGATGCTACCGGCGATTTTCTTCATCTTCAGCCGCCGGGGGTGCGATCGCGCCATTGAGCAAGTCCTTGACTATACGCTAATCAGCCCAGAGGAAGCGGCAACCCTCAAGGCTAAAGTGGGGGCCTTTGTGGCGGAGAACCCCAGCGCCGCCCGTACCAACCAAGTGGGCCCCCTGATGCGGGGGATCGCTGCCCACCATGCGGGGGTGTTACCGGCTTGGAAGTCTCTCGTGGAAGAATTATTTCAAGAAGGGTTAGTGAAAGTGGTGTTTGCCACAGAAACCCTCGCCGCCGGGATTAATATGCCCGCCCGCACCACGGTGATTTCTGCCATTTCTAAACGCACCGATGACGGCCATCGGATGCTACGGGCTTCGGAGTTTTTGCAAATGGCCGGGCGGGCCGGCCGGCGCGGCATGGATGAGCAGGGCTATGTGGTGACGGTACAATCGCGGTTTGAGGGGCCTCATGATGCGGCGGCCCTGGCCACCAAACCCGCTGATCCCCTGATTAGCCAATTTACCCCCACCTATGGCATGGTGTTGAATCTGCTGCAAACCCATCGGGTGGATGAGGTGAAAAGCCTGTTAGAGCGGAGTTTTGCCCAGTATGCTTCGGGGTTGAAATTGGCTCCCGAAAAGCAGGCGATCGCCGAACTCACCACCGATTTAGCAAAGCTGGATGTGGAACTGGCCCCCATTGCGGTGGAACTGTTAGAAGATTACGAAAAACTCAACCAACGGGCCAAGGCGGAACGCCATTTGTTAAAAGTCCTCAAAGAACAGGCCCAGGAGGTTTACCACGAGGCGATCGCCCAACAACTCCCCCAATGCCCTCCCGGTACGGTGCTTTACCTCAAGGGCAAACATATTCACGTCCGGGTTCCCCTCATCGCCT
>RECT01000109.1 GCA_007693875.1 Spirulina sp. DLM2.Bin59 | reverse complement strand
AAATCTACTTGATTCAGATGGCGCGGTGGGGGCGAAAGGGGGTGGGGGTGAAAGATGGGGGGCGAAAGATTTTTCGCCCCTACTTAGGTGGGTTGGAGGCCGGAGCCGACGGGGGCGATGGCACTCAATTGTAATTTAGGATGATCGCCGATGATTTGCTGTAAATTCCATTCATTTTTAAACAGCAAAACGGGGCGATCCCATAAATCTTTCACCACCATCGTATTGAACAATCGCCCCGCCTTTTCCAACGCTTCCCAGCCCCCCGTCACCCAACGGGCGACGGTATAACCTAGGGGTTCTAACCGGGTTTCAACGTTGTACTCATTCATGAGGCGAAACTGCACCACTTCAAACTGAAGTTGACCGACGGCGGCGAGGATGGGATCTCGCTTAAACTCGTCGGCGGCGTGCATGATTTGAATTGCCCCCTCTTCTTGCAGTTCCGTAATCCCTTTATGGAACTGTTTAAATTTGGAGGGATTGGGATTTTTTAAATAGGCGAAAAGTTCCGGGGAAAAGCAGGGAATGCCTTCGTATTCCAATTTTTTACCCTGATAAATCGTATCGCCAATGGCAAACACCCCCGGATTATTCAAACCAATCACATCCCCCGGATAGGCCACATCCAGGGATTCCCGCCCTTGGGCAAAGAGTTTTTGGGGCCGGGACAGGCGGACGGTTTTGCCGGTGCGGGCATGGCTCACGGTCATGTCTTTTTCAAACTTGCCGGTGCAGACGCGAATGAAGGCGACGCGATCGCGGTGTTTGGGATCCATATTGGCTTGGAGTTTGAACACAAAGCCGGTGAAATCGGGGTAGGTGGGATCAATGGCCCCTTGGTTGGAGGTGCGGGCCTCCGGCTTCATGGCGTAATCGAGAAAGGCTTCGAGAAAAAGCTGTACACCAAAATTGGTCATGGCACTGCCGAAAAACACCGGGGTCATCTTCCCGGCGTGGATTTGCTCAAGATCAAATTCGGGGGCAATTTCGTCAAGAATTTCTAAATTTTCCTTCAATCCTCCATACAAATCCGGCTCTAAAACATCTTTAACCCAACTATCATTAATATCGAAAACCGTATCCGTGGCGGCCTTACTGCCGTGGGATTTGCGCTCAAAGAGGTGAATTTCCTGCTTGCGGCGATCATATACCCCTTTGAAGCGATCGCCGCTGCCAATGGGAAAATTCACCGCATAGGTTTGCAGCCCTAATTCCTGCTCAATTTCATCCAGCAATTCTAAGGGATCCCGACCGGGGCGATCCATCTTATTAATAAATGTGAAAATGGGGAGCGATCGCAACTTGCACACTTCAAATAATTTGCGGGTTTGGGTTTCCAATCCCTTGGCCGCATCCACCAACATCACCGCATTATCGGCGGCGGCTAAGGTGCGATAGGTATCCTCACTAAAATCTTGGTGGCCCGGTGTGTCCAGTAGATTAATTTGGTACTGGTTATAAATAAATTGCAACACCGTTGAGGTGATGGAAATTCCCCGCTGTTGCTCCATTTCCATCCAGTCGGAGGTGACTTTCCGCTGATCACGGCGGGATTTCACCGCCCCCGCTTCATGGATTGCACCCCCGTAGAGGAGGAGTTTTTCCGTCAGTGTCGTTTTCCCTGCGTCCGGGTGAGAGATGATCGCGAAATTGCGTCGGCATTCGACGGCTTGGTAGAGTTCGGTGGCGAGGTCAGACATGGTTTGGGGGAGCAGGGAACGGGGAATGGGGGGATTGGCGTAGGGTGCGTCAGATGGGTTAACTGATCACGCAACAGAGCAATTTAATGGCTGACGCACCCTCTGGACTCATGCACTGAGGGAATTAACGCCGCCAGGAAACTTTCGGGAGAATTTCGTTGTGATCGACGCGATGCTTGTACTTGACGGCAAAGTTGAGCAGCGAATCTAACAGCGAATCGGAGAGGAAATGGGGCTGGAGGCCCAGATCGAGCAATTTCGTGTTTTTCGCATTGAAATAATGCTCTTCTAGCTCAACACGGGGATTGTCCACATGGTCAATTTCCACATTCATCCCCATGGCACTGCCGGCTTTTTTGACCATCATTGCCAAGTCACCGACGCTGAACAGTTCCGTAAATTGGTTGAAGACGCGGAAGTTGCCGGGTTCAGCAGGGTTATTAATGGCAATTTCAATACAGCGCACCGTGTCGCGAATATCGAGGAGGCCACGGGTTTGTCCCCCCTTCCCGTAAACCGTGAGGGGGTGGCCGATGGCCGCCTGAATACAGAAACGGTTTAAGGCTGTACCAAATACGCCGTCATAATCTAAACGGTTCACCAGCAATTCATCCATGCCGGTTTCTTCCGTTAATACCCCGTAAACAATCCCCTGATTCAAATCCGTTGCCCGCAGGCCCCAGATTTTACAAGCAAAATGAATATTATGGCTGTCGTGAACCTTAGAAAGGTGATAGAAACTTCCCGGTTGTTTGGGGTAAGGGAGGGTATCTTTGCGGCCATTATGTTCAATTTCAATATAGCCTTCTTCAATATCAATATTAGGTGTGCCATATTCCCCCATTGTCCCCAGTTTCACCAGATGACAATCAGGGAATTCGTCCCGCATCGCAAAGAGAATATTTAACGTCCCCACTACGTTATTGGTTTGGGTCATGACAGCGTGTTCCCGGTCAATCATCGAGTAAGGAGCCGATCGCTGTTCCCCAAAGTGGACGATGGAATCCGGGCCAAAATCTCGCAGAGACTTAATTAAAAAGTCATAGTTGTTGATGTCGCCAACGTAGAGAGCAATGGGCTTGCCAGTGAGATCTTGCCAGCGTTGGAGGCGTTGCTGGATGGGGGCGATGGGCGTGAGTGTATCTACGCCCAGTTTGGCATCCCAGTGGCGACGGATCAGGTTATCGAGGATGCCTACTTCATACCCCTTGTTGGCAAGGTGGAGAGCCGTTGCCCAACCGCAATACCCATCCCCACCGATGACTAGAACTTTCATAGAAACCTTTTTGTGCTTGGATTGACCGATATTCGCTCAATGTATCAGGTATTGACCCCCTGTTGGAGATCAAGTTTAAGGGGGGAATCAGCCCCTCGATATACCCCTAGATCTGACGGCGGGTCTTGGTAGCCCTCCCTGGGGAGATCCGCTAAAATAGCCCCAGTGTTGCCCCTAAGCCTGATGCGATCGCCCCTTTTTATCCTCATGACCTTGGTCTTACTCTCTCCCCCTGGGATCGCCTTGCCTCCCCCAGAGGATGTGCCGGAGGAGGTGTTGCGTACAGAAATCACCCTCGAAGGCCGCTCCCCCACCGGGGCAACAATGACCGCCTCAGAATATGCAGAACTGACCACCGCTCAAGCCGAATCCCCCTATGCCCCCGTCCTGGATTCGGAAATCCGCCAGGTGATCTTTTTGCTGCAAATTCGCCGCATGCTCAAGCCTATCCTGCCCTTCATCCCTTAGGATGCCGAAAATTTAATGCGTGAACTATGGGGATCATTGGTGGTTTTTTGCTTATGCCCAGTCCTGGGCGGTCTGCCCCTGGTGGATTGGCTGACCCAGGGATTGACGGGCAAAAATCTCGAAAATCTCGGCACCGGTAATATTTCGGTCTCGGCGGCTTTTTATCACGGGGGCCGAGGGGTGGGGATTCTGGCTGCCTGTGCCGAGGCCAGTAAAGGTGTTGTGGCGGTGTTGTTGGCCCGCAGTTTTTTCCCCCATGATCCCCCTTGGGAGGTGGTGGCGATCATTGCTCTGGTGATGGGGCGGTATTGGGTGGCGAAAAGTGCCGGAACCACCAATGTGTTCTGGGGGATTTTGACCCATGATCCGGCAGGGGCCATGGTGATTGTTTTTTTCGCCCTGGTGAGCTTTACGCTGGTGCGGGAGCGGAGTCTGGGGCGGCTGATCAGTTTGTTTTGGCTGGTGGTGATCTTGGCGATACGCCAATCAAGCCAGACCTATGGGTTTGCTATCCTGCTTTTAGCCCTCCTTATGGCTTGGATTTATGCCAGAATTCCCGATGATTTATCTCTGGAAACCCTTCCTCAACAGCGCGATTCCCGTGCATTGTTTCGCTTTTTTCGGGGGGATCAGAGTGTGTTAACCCTCCAAGAGCGTCTCGATCCCGATACCACTGGCCCAAAGGCCGCCACGCTGGCCAGGCTGACGGCTTGGGGCTATGATGTGCCGGAAGGTTGGGTCTTGCCTCCCGGTGACGATCCCCAACCCCTGATTCTTTCCCTGGAGCCCAGTCCTGAGATGCCCTTAATTGTCCGGTCTTCGGCTTTGGGGGAGGATACGGCGACGGCTTCGGCGGCGGGGCAATATATTACGATTCCCGATGTGACGAATACCCGTGAACTGACCACGGCGATTTTACGCTGCCAAACCGCCTACAATTCCCCCCGTGCTGTTCAGTACCGCCGCCACCATCATCAGGGCGATCGCGGTATGGCGGTGCTCGTACAGCGGCAAATTAAAGGGGTCTATGCGGGGGTGGCCTTTAGTCGCGATCCCGTCGATCAGTATCGTGATGCGGTGCTGATTGAGGCGGTGGCCGGCGGGGCTGAGGCGGTGGTATCGGGGCAGGTGACACCGGAACAGTACCGGGTTTATTTTCCCGCAGCTTGGCAGAATACCACAGCGGGCGATCCCTCCTTAACCCTTGAGGGAGCCGGAACCATTCCCCCCGGAATTTTGCACCAGGTTGCCCAATCTTGCCGGGACTTGGAGGGGCGTTACCACGGTGTGCCTCAGGATGTGGAATGGACCTATGACGGCGAAACCCTCTGGATTTTGCAATGTCGGCCCATTACGACCCTCACGCCAATTTGGACGCGCAAAATTGCCGCTGAGGTGATTCCGGGGGTGATCCGTCCCCTCACCTGGTCGATTAATCAACCCCTCACCTGTGGGGTATGGGGCAAATTATTCACCATTGGTTTAGGGGATGCTACGGGGGGCAATGGGTATGGCAATCGCAGCCAGGGACTGGATTTTGATGCCACTGCCACGCTGCATTTTTCCCATGCCTATTTCAACGCCACACTCTTAGGGGAAATCTTCCAGCGCATGGGGCTACCCCCCGAAAGCCTCGAATTTCTCACCCGGGGCGAAAAGTTCACCAAACCCCCCCTGTTGAGTACGCTTAAAAATTTGCCGGGGCTGTGGCGATTGCTGCAACGGGAATGGCATCTCCCCGATGATTTTGCCGTTGATGCCCGGAAATGGTTTAAGCCGACGCTGCAACAGTTGCAGGTTTCCCCCGATGGCCTCTCCCCCGATGAACTGTTAGCGCGGGTGGATCTAATCCTCTCAACGCTCAAACGGGCCACCTATTACAATATTTTGGCCCCCTTGAGTGTGGCCCTGCGCCAAGCGGTGCTACGGGTGGACAATGGGGAATTGGATAGTCAGCGGATGCCGGAGGTGGCTTCGGTGCGATCGCTCGTCCAACTGGCGGAAAAAAGCCGCAACCTCCTCCCCATGGGGCAACTCAATTTTGACAGTTGCCCCTCCCTGTTTGCTTACCTGGCGGATATGCCCGACGGCCAGGGGATTCTAGACCAATTCAACGCCTGGCTAACCCAATACGGTTATCTCAGCGAGGTGGCCACGGATATTGCCGTCCCCCGTTGGCAGGAGAACCCCCGACCGATGCGGGAACTCTTTGCCCGTTGTGTGTTTGATCCCCGTGAGCGTCATCATTTAGCCCCAGCCCCCCCCAGTTCCCCCAAGCCCGTTTCCTGGGGGGCGAAATGGGTGCAGCGTCGCCTTGACCTCAAGGGAGAGGTGGCGGAAATCTATAACCGCTTGCTGGCGCATCTGCGGTGGACGCTGCTGGCGTTGGAAAAGCAATGGTTAGGGTTGGGATATTTGCCGGCGGCGGGGGATTTATTTTTCCTGACCTTGCCGGAAATTGCCGCCTTTGTGGAGCGGGAAGAGGCGGGGATGACTGAGGCGGAAAAGGGGCGCGAAATTGCCCAACTGCAAGATTACATTGCCTACCGTCAACGGCAGTATGCCCAGGATTGCCAGCGTCCCCATGTGCCCTTTGTGGTCTATGGCCAGCCCGGTGATCACATCCCCCCTCCGGCTCCCCCGACAACGGCGGGCCAAACCCTCCAGGGGATGGGGGTGAGTAGTGGCGTTGTGGAAGGGGTTGTGAAGGTGGTGCGATCGCTGGATATCCTCGAACAGGTACAGCCCGGCACAATTTTGGTGATTCCCTACAGTGATGCGGGGTGGTCGCCCCTCTTGGCCATTGCCCACGGCATTATTGCGGAGGTGGGGGGGAGCTTATCCCACGGGGCGATTTTGGCGCGGGAATATGGCATTCCGGCGGTGTTTGCCCTGCCGGGGGTGATGCAGGCCCTCCATGATGGCCAGCGGGTGCGGTTGGATGGTCAGCAGGGGACGGTGATGGTGTTGGGGAATGGGGAATAGGGAACCGGCAATGGGGAACAGGTTTATTACCCCCTTTTTTAAGGGGGCAGGGGGGATCGAGGGGAAATTTTCGCAGGATTGACGCATTTAGGGGCGATGTTTGGCGAGGATGGGTAACTTGACCGTTACCGTTGTGCCTTGATCGGGTTCACTGCTGATCGTGATCGTTCCTTGGTGCTGCTCGACGATAACGCGGGCGATCGCCAGCCCCAACCCCGTTCCCCTTGACCCTTCATGATCCGCCGTCCGAGCGGGATCAACCCGGTAGAAGCGATCAAAAAGATGGGCGATCGCCTCCGGGGGAATCCCGATCCCCGTATCCCGGATTTCAATTCGATAATCGGGGGGCTGGACTGTGAGGCTGACGCTTACCGCCTTCGTTCCGGTGGTTTTTAACCCGGTGTAGATCAACCCATTGCCGATTAAATTGGTCAACAGCCGCGCCAGTTGATCCCAATCCCCCCGCACCATAAACAGGGCTTCCGGCTCCTCCGGGGGCGGGGTAATTTGCACCGAAAGGGCCACCTCCCCCTCAGCCGCCATCCCCCGCTGTTCCTCCAACACCTCAATTAACAGCGCATCGAGGGGCATCTCCTGCCATTGGGGTGTCACCATGCCACTATCGGAGCGGGCCAAAAACAGCAGATCATTCACCAAGCGGCTTAACCGCTGACTCAACCGCTCCACCACCAACCACTGATGACGCTGCATTTGGGGATCATCTTCCCGGAGGGCGGTTTGCACATTGGTTTGGATCATGGCGATGGGGTTGCGGAGTTCGTGGGAAGCATCGGCGGTGAATTGCTTGAGTTGCTGATAGGATTCGCCGATGGGTTTCATGGCCAATCCCGACAAAAACCAACCCACCGCCGCCACAATTCCCACCATGGCCACAATCCCCAAACTCAAATCCACCAACAATTGCCGAATCGGTTTTGTCACCTCAAACCAAGGATGACTAACCCGCAAATACCCCAACACCTGCTGCCCCCGCTCAATGGGTCGCGTCACCTGCCGCAGCAGGTGATCGGGGCCTAAGGACAGGGTTTGGCCGTGGCGGCTGATCTGGAGGGGCAAAGGGGGAGGCGCGTTAAACGTAGACCAGAGCCGTTCCCCCGTGGGGCTGAACCATTCCAAATCAATATGGTCATCCTCTGCCACCTCATCATTAATGCGAAAACTGGCGGCAACATTGAGGCGATTCCCCGCCGCTGGGATTGGCTCAATGATCAACGAGCGATCCACCACCTCCACCACATGCTTAAGGGTGTCATCAATGCGATCGATTAACGTATTGCGCACATACAAATAAACCCCTGTGGCAAACAGGAGCAATAGCACCGCTGTGACGGTGGTATACCAGAGGGCTAGACGGCGGCGGGTGCTGTTGAACAAGGGAACGGGGAACGGGGAACGGGGAACGGGGGATCAAAATGATGTAGGGGCGAAAAATTTTTCGCCCCCACGCCCATTAAATATTCTGTTGAATTCTTTTGAAAACTTCCCACCACCTCGTGCCATGGCTCTGCCGTGGCATGGGCATCAGGCGGCTCTGCCGCCCGGTGTAGGTGGGAGTCCTCGCTACTGGGTAGAGCCAAGTAATGAGGGCAAGGCGGGCATATCCTCTAAGGCGGTTTGCACCGCCGCTGGGGGTTGAGCCACGAGGGTAAACAGATCCGATTGCGCCACGGCATCATTGGCCAAGGTTAGCAGGGGATTGGCTAAAATTCCCGCCAAGGACGTAGCCACCAAGGTTAACACTAACCCCACTTGCAGCGGGCGCATCCCCCGTAAATGCCAGCGAATCGGCGGGTAACGTTTCACCGCCTCGGACATTTCCTGCGGCTCCTTCACCACCATCATCTTAACAACGCGGATGTAGTAGTAAATCGAGATCACACTCGTTACCAAGCCCAACAGCACCAAACCATAGAGGCCCGACTGCCAACCCACCCAAAAGAGGTAGATCTTACCGAAGAAACCCGCCATCGGCGGAATCCCACCGAGGGAGAGGAGGCAAATACTTAAGGCCAGGGTTAACAATGTGTCTTTTTGATACAAACCGGCGTAGTCGCTGATTTG
>RECT01000267.1 GCA_007693875.1 Spirulina sp. DLM2.Bin59 | reverse complement strand
GCGGCGGGTTTTGTCGTTTTGCCGCTGTTGGGTGCAGTAGTGCTCTTGGCCGGCCCAGTTGGCGGCGATCGCCTCTGGGGTGAGGGGATGGGCGGCGATCGCCCCTTGGCAATGAATCGTTAAAAACTGCTCAATCCGTTCAATAAAGGCGGTTTCCTCTGCAGGGCCATCGGGGCGGATAAACAGGCAAAATTCCGAAAAAATATCTCCCCAATCCGGCAAATCCCGCACTTGGGAAAATTGGGGGGCGGGGAGGGCAGTGAGGGCGGTTTGATAATCGGGGGGGAGCTGATCGGCGGTGGGGGATAAATCGACAATGGCCGCACTAATTTGCCCCCGGCCCCCCACCAAATCACAGCCAAACATCGGCAGGGCGTAATTGAGGTTGGGGAACATCACACAATGGAGAATATCGAGGTTTTTCCCCACCTTCGCTAATTCCAGATGGAGCTTGCGGAATTGGGGGGTTTGGTAGCAGCGGTTTTCAATCCGCAGCCGCTCCCCTTCAAGCTTCCCCTCCACATACCCCAGTTCTTCGGGTAGGGGATAGGGGGACAGTTCAAGCTGCTCATGCCACACCGTCAGGATACAGTTGGCCAGCCGCTCAATGAGGGGATGGAGTTCGCTGGCCAGTTGAGGGGGAGAGGCGATCGCAGTCATAGCAAAATATTGCATTTAAGGGCGGATAAGTTTCAGTATATAGTGAGGGGGCGGCCGCCCACGGCGAGAAACCACAGAATGTTATAGAGGATTTAAAGTTATGTTTGGACTCGGCTGGCCAGAAGTTGTCGTTATTGCTGTTGTGGGCATTCTCATTTTTGGCCCGAAAAAAATCCCCGAATTAGGGGGGGCTTTAGGCAAAACCCTGCGGGGCTTCAAGGAAGAAATGGACAACCCCACCCCCGACGACATCGAGGATGAGCGGGATTAGAAAATTTGTAAGCATCAACCCATCCTAAGCAGGGGGCGAATCATCCTAAGCAGAGGGCGGAAAATTTTTCGCCCCTACTCTACGGCGTAGCCGGAGGCAACCCCTCGATCGCAATTAACGCCTCCGTTACCGACTTCACCAAGGGAGCCGCCACTGTAGACCCAAAGAGATCTTGTCCTTTCGGTTCATCAATCACCACCAAAACCAAATACTGTGGACTGGTGATGGGGAGTGTTGCCACAAAACTGACAATCTTCAGATCCCTGAAGTAGCCGCCAGTAGGGCTGGCTTTTTGGGAAGTTCCCGATTTTCCCCCGATTTCATAGCCTGGAATCCGCACCACCTCTCCGCCCGGTGCATCGATGGTTTCTCCCATCTTGCGACGGACAATTTCCGTTGTTTCTGGGGAAAAAACCCGTTTAATCCGTCGCTCCTCTGGCTCCCAGGTCAGGCTATTCTCGCTATCCACCAAACCCCGAACGACATGGGGGGTGACTAAGAGGCCGCCATTGGCGATCGCCCCATGGAGTTGAGCCAGTTTTAACGGTGTCAGCGAAAACCCCTGGCCAAAGGCGGTAGTAGCCACCTCCACTGGTGAAGCTTGAAAGCTCGCCAACGGTTTTAACTGTCCAGCCGCAGCCCCCGGCAATTCAATACCTAAGGGTTTCGTCAGATCTAAATTGTGCAGCGCTTCATGGTACTGCTGAGGGGTGAGACGTTTAACCAACTCCACCATCGCCACATTGCTGGAAAAGCTGAGAATTTGAGTAATATTGAGGTTGCCCCGGGCCCCCACCCGTCGGTAATCATGGTTGCTAATTTCCCAGGTTTCTAGCTTAATCCGGCCGGCATCGTGGAAGGTGTCATCGGCGGTAATGACCCCGGCTTCGAGGGCGATCGCCACATTAATCGGCTTAAATGTTGACCCCGGCTCATAGAGATCCGTTACCGCCCAATTCTTAAATAGCTTGAAATCAAACCGGGAATATTGATTCGGATCAAAGGTGGGTTCACAGGCTAAGGCCAGCAAGGAGCCATCGTTAACATCCATGACAATCACCGCGCCCCGCTTGGCCTGGTAGGCCTCCACCTGCTGCTTGAGGAGCGATCGCGCCACCCGTTGCAGGCGCATATCAATGGTCAACTGCAACCGCTGATCATCAAACCCCAACAAACCATCGGGGAGATAATCCGGCATCAGGGCCCCATTGCCGGCCCGGCTCATTTGCAATGTCCGCACATCCCGCTCTAGGGCCTTTTCTTGGGTATATTCCAACCCCGCTTGACCCTTATGATCCAAATCCACATAACCCACCACATCGGAAACCAATTCCTGCTGAGGATAGAGGCGGGAATATTGCCGCACCAACTCCAACCCATCGAGGCGCAGGGCGCGAATTTGATCCGCCACTTCCTCGGAAAGATTCCCTGCCACAGAAATACCACTTTCCCGCTGATTTAAGCGGGTGAGCAGTTGTTGCACATCTTGGGACAGGGGGCGAGCGAGGCGATCAGCCACCGCCTCCCGGCTAATTTTGAACTGATTGGGGTGAGCATAGAGGGTGAAAACGAGGCGATCAGTGGCCAACAAATTCCCCGCCCGATCCACAATCGCCCGGCGGGGAATATAGGGACGCATGTAGATCATCTGTTGGTTACGAGCTTGCTCCAACAGTGCCGGCGCCCGGTAAATCTGTAAATGATAAAGATTGAAACCTAACGCCAATAAACTGAAGATTAATAATCCCCAAACCAGACCCAAACGTTGAACGGGCAAGCGATAGGGCCGGGGCGTTGTTTTAGTATCCCAAGGGGGCATCCGGGCGAACCTCCAGCAGTGGGGTGATGGGAGCCTGAACAGGTTGATGGGTGGCTCTGGGTAAAAAGATCGTATTGGCAGGGCTAGGGGCAACTAAACCATTTTCCGGAGCAGCGGCCTGTTGCGCCAGTTGATTTTTCATCAACTCATCGGCGGTGGTGAGTTCGCGTTTTTCCCGCTGGAGTTGTTCCAGTTGGCGAAACTCTTCGCTCCAAGCCTGTTGAATATAAACCGTGGAGCCATAGACGATCAATACCGCCGTGGCGAGGCAGAAGGTGAGGATCGAAGAGCCGCGCTGAATGACGAGCAACGCCTGCAACCAGAAGGGAGCGGCGGGGGCGGCGAAGCTGGATTGAGATCGGGAACTGGGGCGGACTTGAGGGGCAGGGCGGGTTTGAGCCGTAGGGGCCGTCACCGCTGGAGGGACAAGGGTAAGGGGAGCAGAGGGAGCTGTTTGGATGGTGGGATGGGGGATGACTTTGCCCGCTGGCTCTGGGCGGAAGGCCACAGGAGCAGCTTGCTGCCGACGCTTCGAGCGCGGGCCACGGCGGGGGCGGGAAGTCTGAGGCGACGGCAGAGGGTGGGCAACGGCGATCATAATCAATCCTTTCTATGCTGAAGAATCCACAATTGCATTAATTGCATTGTAGTGCGCCCCCATCCTAACACTGGCTTTTGATTGATTAAAGTTTAATTTTTATCGGGGGGAGAAATGGGGGATGATGGGCAAAAGGGCTGTGGAGGCGGCGATCGCCATCGAAATTTTATGAAACTTTTACAATTCAGCACATCCCACTATTGCCGGAAAATTCGCCTGATCCTCGGCTACAAACAATTGAACTATGGGGTGGAAAATTTAACCCCCGGACTCCACATTTTGCGCATTAAACCGCTGACAGGGTTAACGACGATGCCGGTGCTGTGCCTGGATTCGGGGGAGAGCATTGGTGATTCGACGGCAATTTGGCAATATTTAGAACAACAGTATCCTGATCCCCCCTTGTTATTGACGGATCCCGTCTTAAATCGGCAAATTCTGCTTTTAGAAGATTGGCTTGATGAAAGTATTGGCATCGCCACCCGGTTTGTTTATTACGACTACCGCGCTGGGGCAGGGAAGCATCTTGATACTTCTTGGCTGAGTCCGATTGTGGTGAATTTGGTGCGTCAACAATACAAGATTCAAGGGGCGGCGGTGGCGTTGGCCAGTCAACGTTTGGCCCAAGCGTTGGACATTCTCGCCCCCTGGCAAGATAGTCCCTATTTGGTGGGCGATCGCCTCACCCTCGCAGATTTCACTGCGGCGGCCCTGCTCACCCCGTTACAGATCATTCCTGAATATCAGGAGCATGCTTGGCTTTGGGCCAGGGTGAAAGCCGTCCATGAAGCTTGCGGTGAGCCATACCCCTAACCCAAAAATGGGATATAGCCCACCTTGACCCCATTCCGTAGGGGCGTTGGCGTAAGCCTGCCGGAGGCACAAAAATTTTTCGCCCCTCCCCCTTTCGCCCCTACCCCACAAAAAAAGAAGGACAACCCCAACACCGGGTTATCCTTACAATCATTGCCAAGCGAAACTGTTCAAGGGAAATCTCGGATTAGTCCTAAAACCTAGGCTTTTTTGTTGCGTTTTTTCATCCAAGCACCGGCACTGATGGCCAGACCTGCACCAATCATGGAGAAGGGTTCAGGGGTGTCTTGGGGAGCATTGGGGTCAACAGCGGTGGCGATCGTCATGTGGGACAGACCCCTGTTGTTAGCAGTGCTGAAGGTGCCGCTGCTGATCGCTTCGGTGACGTTGTTGAAGTAGTAGGCGGAGAATTCGTTACCGGCTTTCAGGCTGACCACAAAAGGCCCAGTGAGATTCATGCCAGCTAAGGACCAAGAACCCGTGGCATCACTGCCAGCCACGAGAGGGCTACCGGCATCATCGGACTTCATAAAGCTCCATTCAAAGACACTAGTATCAATGCCAGAGAACAGGGTGCCACTACGGAGACCGTCGAGGAGAGGGCCACCCGTGGGGCCAAAGGCATCATTTCCTGCAGCAGTGACGCAGGCGGCATAGTCCAGGAGACCCACACTACCGGCGGTGCAGTCGGTGCTACCCCAAGCAGGGGCGCCCCTTTGGGCAAGGGCTTCAGTACCGGAAAAACCAACGGCAGCAGCGCCGAGTAAGCTGGAAGCAACTAAAGTAGAGATTAAGCGTTTCATGTTACACCCTCCCAGGAGTGATTAAGAATGTTTGGATTGCAGTGTTTAGTATCTTTCCCCCACCGCTCCTTTAGAATAACCTGAATCCCTGGGGCATTCAATAAAGTTTCCGTGAAGATACGCCAAAATTCTGTGAAGAATTTGCAAATTTTCCGTCTTTTGCCCGAGGTGTCTCCGCAAAATTACCCCTGACAGCAGCCATCAATCCCCTCTAGTCAAGACAGCAGAAGCCTTTGGCCCTAGGGAGGTTTCGCTTTATCCCCTACCCTGGCATCGGTTCTATCCACTGCCTAGGGGTAATTTTTTTTCTGGGGAGAAATGCCATGATTTTGCTTTTGGGAAAAAAATTGATCGGTTATGCCCGAGGATTGGTGGCAAAACCCCGCAAAGGGGTGGCGATTTGCTCCGGGGTGAGGCCCCGCTGTTGCAGTAAAACGCTAAATCCCCCCAGGCCGGTGGGGTCAATCAGGCCATGGAGATGGCTACGCCGTTGGAGGAGCTGATTTAAGGGGATGTTTCCCTGGGAAAGGGCAGCAAGGCGATCGCCCAACCCCAAGGCCATTAAAAATAATCCCTGCTTCGTCATCCCCAGAGTTTGTAAACCATACTCCTCCCCCCAATGGGTGAGGGCGGTGAAATTGACATGGGCGGTGATATCCTGCTCCCCCAAATTCACATAGGGGTTATTGTGGCGGCGGTGCTGGAAATAGCATTGCAGCGTGCCCTGATGGCGTTGGGGGTGGTAGTAGCGATCGCCCGTGTAGCCATAATCGATCGTCAATAAATACCCCTGCTTCAACTTCCGAGCCACAGTTTGCAACCAATCCAACGCCGCTAAATTGACCTCGGTGCGGTAGCCCGACGGGTAGGTGGGGCCGGGGAAAGGAATCCCTAGGGTGGTGAAATAGGCCGAAATTTCAGGGCGGGAAAGGGGGCCAAGCCGCTCCTCAATGCCCTGGGGGGTGATATCGAGATAAACCTCCTGCAATTGCTGATCTTGACTCACCACCCAATGCACCGGCAAAGCATCCACCAACTCATTGGAAAAACAGCAGCCAATGAGCGATTGGTCGGGAATGTCCCGCCAATCCTGCCAAGTGACGGCATGGCCCCCCAGCCTTTCCCCCTGGCTTTGGCGTTTTTGGGGGGATTTTTCAACAATGACATAGCGGATCGCTGCGTAGCATTGCGGATCCGTCTGGGCGATCGCCCCTAAGCAATCCCGCGCCGTCTCCCCCTCCCCTGCCCCCATTTCCAAGAGCGTAAATTCTGAGGGACAGCCCAAAATTTGCCACATCTGGCGAAACTGGACGGCTAAGAGTTCACCAAAATCGCCATCGCCACTGGCGGAGGTGAAAAAATCCCCTTGAAAACCAATGGGTTGGCGGTTGTAGTATCCCTGTTCGGGATGATACAGCACCGTATCCATATATTCAGCAAAGGTGAGGGGAGAGGCAGCGGTGAGGATTTGCAGCAGGTTCATCGCTTAAAACCGGAATTGAGTTTGTAAAGACAGGATGAACACATCATCATTGCCGCTGTTTTGGTTCACCGCCGGCAGCCAGATGATTCCCGGGGTGAGGGCAATGCGATCGCTCAACTGATAGCGATAGGCCGCCTCAATGTGCCACACCGGATCCGTATCTAACAGATTCACCCGCGCTCCCTGGGCCCGCAGGCTTCGTAACGTCGGCTCACTGCCCACCACCACCATGCCTAAATTCCCCGCCCCTCCCAAATCCGGGAAAGCGAGGGTAAGGCCATAGTTCCAAATTTCCCCATCCCCCCCCTCTAAAAGGCGAGCCTTCGTCACCCCCACCCAACCGGCAAGGGCAAGCCCCGCGCTGGGTTGCACCATCGCCCCTAAACCGTAAGAATTACTCACCACGGGGCGGTTAAAGAGGGGATCCCCTAAGGGGCGATCGCTATTGGCATTGAGGGCGAGGGGAATCAAATTCGCACTAAAGGAACCCGTTGCTGTACCACTGCCGCCGAACCGGAACCGATTAGCGGTGCTGTAGCCGTGGACATAGGTTAAACCCAGTTGGGCGCGATCGCCCCCCACCACGGCCTGAGCCAGGAGGGAATAATCCGCCGCAAATAAGCCCCGCTCCGGTGTGGCGGCTTGGTTCGCTAAATAGCCCAGATCAAACCGTAAACTTTCCCCCACCCGATGGCTTAAACCGATCCCGGCCCCATCACCACCAATGCCATAGATGGGATTGCGCTGGCCAAACCGGGAGAGGGCCCCGCTGCCCCCCTCTTGATCCTCTAAATAGGGGTTGAGTGTGTCGGCATAGTGAAAATGGGAACCGCCGGCCGCAAAGAGGGTGAGTTCCGTCGCGTCGGAGAGGGGATGGGTATAACTGAGGAGATCCAGGACAACATTATTGGTGTTGCGCTGCACCGCTGAGGTATCCATGGCCAGACGGCCATCATTACTAAAGAGGAGGTTGGCGGGATTTGCCCCGCCAGTATTCCCCTGATCCGCCAACATCGGCAGAGCATTGCTGCCCATTAACCGGGTGCGGAGGCGATCGCGTCCTGTAAAACTGGTGTGCAACTCTAACCGGGTGCGGTATTGAAAAACGGGTTCCGTGGAAATTCGGGCCCCATTGCGGGTAATGCCCGTAATCTCCCGGCCCCCTAAATTACTGTTGAGGGCAAAAATGGCCTCCCCTTGTAATTTCGTCGTGGTGGAAAATTGACTGGCTTCCAGTTCCGCAATGCGGGCGGTCATGGCATCGGTGCGCCCCCGGATGATCGCTAAATCGATATTAAATTCCCGGATCAGTTGCTCTAAAACCTCCAGATCTGCCTGGGTTGCCCGATCCGGAGAACCCACCAATAACCCCTCAATCCCCTGGAGGCAGGCATTGAGGGCCGCCGCGAATTCATAACGGCTCATGGCGCGGTTGCCCCGAAACGTGCCGTCGGGATAGCCCCTTAAACAATTGTAGCGATCGCTCAAATCCTGCAAAGCCCCATAGGCCCAATCCCCAGGGGAAACATCCCGCAATTGCGCCGCCCCCTGGCCCGAGGCGGGCCCCATCCCCACCATCAGCCCCAGCAATCCCAATGGTAAAAGCCGCGCTAATTTCTTGAGCATTTTCAATCCTCACCAAAATAAATATTCTCAGTTCCACCCATTAAACCACCCCTCCCCACCTCTCGCATTGGGCCACAAACCGCCGCGCTATCCAAGGCTGATCCCCCCAATGGAGATGGAGATAGGAACCGTGGAGATGGGCATGGCCCCAACCTTCCCCATAGGGATGAGTTTGGGAGGATAGGCCCTTGAGGGTTAAGAGATTGGGAAGTTCCGGGGCGATCCATTGGGAACGGTGGAATTCATGGCCCCAAACTTGGGCATGGGCCGGTAATAGGGGAGTGGATTTTAACGCCGTGGCCTGGCGATAGCCGAGGGTGAGCTTGCCCCCCATTTGGGTTTTGCCGGGAATCGCCCCCACCATGGGCCAACTTTTCCCGTCAAAATCCATTAATGCCTCACACAAATACATCAGCCCCCCCCATTCCGCATTGGTCGGCTGGCCATGGGGGGTCGGCCCCCGCCCCCCCGCCCGGGGGCGGGGTGTGG
>RECT01000111.1 GCA_007693875.1 Spirulina sp. DLM2.Bin59 | reverse complement strand
CTATTCGCAGCTACGACCGGGTTATCTCCGGTCACTCCCCCACCTCGGCGGATGCCAGGTGGGGGTCATTGAAAATCGCCACAAATTCACAATCACCGGCCATTCTAACCTTAAGGTTCAGATTTGCCGACCTTAAACGCTAAGATCGAGATCGTCCCATTGCGCAGGTCTCGATGATCACGGTTCACGTTAAGCTTTTTGCCGTTTATCAAGAAGCCTATCAAGCTCCTGGAATTGATTTAGAATTGCCGGATGATGCCGCTGTTGGAGTGGTGCTCGATGCCGTTATGGCTACCCATCCGGAGTTAGATATGTGGCGATCGCACACCCGTTTCGGTGTCAACTTCCAATTCGTCCCGCCAGAAACCCCCCTCCACCATGGGGATGAAGTGGTGCTCATTCCTCCCGTCAGTGGCGGTTAGGGGAAAACCCGGACAGGGGGGGGATGGCGGTGAAATTCAGGATTAGAATCAAAGATGATCCCCCCTGATAATCCTATGGCTGATGACATTCGCCGGTTTCCCTGTCCTCAATGTGGTGCGGACCTCGCCTTTGCCCCCGATGTAGCCCAATTGCAATGTGGGTATTGCGGTTGGCAAGACACCACGCCCCCCGCTAACTCCGGCAAGGTACAGGAACGATCCTATGATCGCCATTTCCAAACCCAAGCCACCCAACTCGTGACCCTCTCCAATACCGCCCTCACTGTGGATTGTGACAATTGCGGTGCGAGCATCACCTTTGAACCCCCCCAAACCGCTGGGCAATGTCCCTTCTGCGCTTCGGCGATCGTCGCCCAAGCCCACAGCCCCGATCCCGTCCTTGCCCCGGAAGGTGTGGTTCCCTTTGCCGTTGGCCGCCGGGATGCCCAGAATCACATTAAAAAATGGTTGAGTAAGTTGTGGTTTGCCCCCAATGCCCTCAAAAAATTAGCCCAACCGGAAAAAATCCAAGGAGTCTATCTACCCTTTTGGACCTACAATGCCCAAACCCAAAGCCGTTACCGGGGCGAACGGGGCACCTACTACTACACCACCGAAACCTACACCGCCCAAGATTCCGACGGTAAAAGCGTGACAAGAACCCGCCAAGTCCGCCATACCCGCTGGCGATCGGCCCAGGGAAAAGTTGCGCGATTCTTTGATGATGTCCTGATTCCCGGTACAACGTTGGTGGAACGGCGGCGGCTCGATGCTCTCCAACCCTGGGGCTTTCCCGACTCCGTTAAACCCTACGATTCTTCCTATTTAGCAGGGTTTGAGGCCCAACGGGCCCAAGTCACGTTAGAACAGGGTTTTGAGCAGGCTCAAGGGGTGATGGCGGAGCAGATTCGTCAGGATGTGCGGCGAGATATTGGCGGCGATGATCAGCGCATCCATTCTGTTTCGACGAACTATTCCCAAGTAACGTTTAAACATCTGCTCTTACCGGTGTGGATGGCTTCCTATCGTTACAAAAACAAGAGTTATCAGGTGTTGGTCAATGCCCTCACGGGCCAAGTCCAAGGGGAACGTCCCTACAGTGTTTGGAAGGTGACACTCGCGGCATTAGCAGGGACAATCACAGCCATCGGTGTCGTCTGGCTCTTCTCCCAGTAGGGGCGAAAAACTTTTCGCCCTCTTTCCGTGAGACTTTTAAAGAGATTGGATAAAGGTTTGGGCGATCGCCAACGCCGCTGGCGGAATATCATGGCCCATCGTCGGCAATTCGTGATCAGCCAACGCCACGCCCAAGCTGGTTAATTCCTGCTTCAAACTTTGGGCCGCCGCCAGAGGCACAATCGGATCCTGCTGACCGTGGATCATCAGCACAGGGGGAGCCGGCTCCCCCTTGACGGCTAAGGGCCCATGGCCATAGCCGCTAATACTGCACAACCCCGCCAAAGGCAACTGTAGCCCCACATCCAACGCCATCGCCCCCCCTTGGGAAAACCCCAACAATACCGTTTTACTGAGGGGAATCCCCGTTTCAGCTTCTAAACTGGGCAACCATGCCAACAGCATCTCCCGTGATTCTGCCAAACCCGTTAAACCCGTTAATTGCCAAGTCGCTAAATCGCCATTTTCCAACGCATACCAAGCCCGGCCCCCCGGTACTTGGGGATGGGGAAAGGGGGCGTTAGGGAAAATAAATTGATAGTCCGGCAGGTTAAAGGCCGGTGCTAAACCCGCTAAATCCTGTAAATTTGCGCCCCAACCATGGAGGGCAACGAGGAGACGCTGAGGCGGTTGATTGTTTTGGGGAGGGATGGTAATAAAATCGAGGGTCATGGGGTTTCAATGTGAAAATTAATTTCCTGTTTATTAAAGGGTAAATCGGCGTTAATCGCATCTATTTCCTGTTGCTCCATGGCGTTGATTTCGTCAATGTAGGAGCGGAGGATTTTGCTCAGGCGAGGATCATAGAAGCGGTGGAGGCTGTGGTTCGCCATGGCGGGGAAACCGCGCCGCCGCTTGTGGCGACCCCCTGCGCCGGGATCATAGTAGGTAATCCCTTGATTAATGGCCCATTCAATGGGTTTGTAATAACAGGTTTCAAAATGGAGGCAATCATATTCCTCAAAACAGCCCCAATAGCGACCGTAAAACTGCGGCCCCTTCCGTAAACAGAAGGACATTCCCACGGGTTTAGGGTTGATCTGATCTTCGGGGTAGGCGACGAAGAGAACAACGCGATCGCTATATTTGGGATATAACTGTTCAAAAAATTTGCGGGTGAGGTACTTACTGCCCCAATAAAATTTATCGCAGGTGCTGCTATAGAACTGGTAAATCTGGGGGTAGAGGTGATGGGGAATCTCAGCGCCGCTGAGGGTTTCAATACGGAGATTGGCTTGTACAACGGCCTTGCGTTCCCGTTTGATATTTTTGCGCTGGTTGGAGTTGAAAATTTTTAAATAATCATCAAAGCTTTGAAATTCCCGATTTGACCAAATATAACTATGGTGCAACCAAGCACTGAGGCCGCAGGCTTCGAGATGGGGCCGCCATTGGGGATCGACAAAGAGGAAATTCGCCCCGGAAAGTTGATTGCGATCGCAAAACCGATCAATTTCCCGCATCATCTGAGCCGTCACCGCCGCCTCATCTTCCCCTGGGGCAATCAAAAACCGATACCCCACAGCGGGGGTAATCGGGGTCATGCCCACCAACTTGGGATAGTAGGAAACCCCAAGGCGATGGGCGAGATCGGCCCATTGGTGATCAAAGACAAATTCGCCATAACTATGGCTTTTGAGGTAGAGGGGGGCCGCGCCGATCAGGGTGCGATCGCGCCAGAGGGTGAGATGGCAAGGTTGCCACCCCGCCCGTGCCGTCACACTCCCCGAGGTTTCGAGGTTATGGAGCCATTCCCATTCCAGGAAGGGGGTGGCTAAGGGCAGAGCCAAAGCATCCCAATCCGGTTGGGGGATTTCAGCGAGGTGACTATGCCAAGACAAACGGTAATGAGGAGCCATCAAACCAGAGGAGGAATACCACTCTCCTAGGGTAGCTTAACTTTTCTTAAGATTTGGTATCGAGGAGTTGTTCTTTGGCGGATTTAATCGCACTCCGCACCTGTTCAAAGCCCGTGCCGCCGTAGCTATTGCGGGCCGCCACCACCTGACGGGGAGCGATCGCCTCATAAATATCCGCCTCAAATTGGGGATGTAACCCCTGCCATTCCTCCAGGGTGAGATCCTTGAGCAGTTTTCCCGCCGCCAAGCTGGTTTTCACCACCTTACCCACGAGGTTATAGGCTTCCCGGAACGGCACACCCTTGGCTGCTAGGTAATCCGCCACATCGGTAGCATTGGAAAAGTCCTCATTGACCGCCGCTTCCAAGCGTTCAGTGCGAAATTCAATCCCCTCCCGGAGCAGAATTGTCATCGCTTCCAGGCAACCCTGAATCGTTTTCACCCCATCGAAAATTGCCTCTTTATCTTCCTGCAAATCCTTGTTATAGGCCAGGGGTAGCCCCTTCATGATCGTTAACAGCGCCTGGAGATGACCAAACACCCGCCCCGTTTTACCCCGCACCAGTTCGGGAATATCGGGGTTTTTCTTTTGAGGCATAATGCTGGAGCCGGTGGAGCAACTGTCTTGGAATTGAATAAAGCTAAATTCCTGGGAACCCCAGAGGATCATTTCCTCACTGAGGCGGCTGAGATGCACCATGATCAGGCTGGCGGCACAGAGGAATTCAATGGCAAAATCGCGATCGCTCACCCCATCGAGGCTATTGGCATAGACCCCGCCAAATTTCAATTCTGCGGCGGTGTAGTGGCGATCGATGGGGAATGTGGTTCCCGCCAATGCCCCACTCCCCAGGGGAGAAACATTGGTGCGATGGTAAATTTCCCCGAGCCGTTCCCAATCCCGTTGGGCCATGTGGAAATAGGCGAGGAGGTGATGGGCGAGGCTAACGGGTTGGGCCCGTTGCAGGTGGGTATAGCCAGGGATTAAGGTTTCGATGTGGGTTTCCGCATGTTTGAGCAAGACTCCTTGCCATTCCCGCAGTTGAATGCGGATGCCTTGAATTTGATCCCGGAGATAAAGGCGGATATCGGTGTTTATTTGGTCATTGCGCGATCGCGCCGTGTGGAGTTTTTTGCCCACATCCCCCATTAGTTGGGTCAGCCGCCGTTCAACGGCAAAATGGACATCTTCGGCATCAATGCCGGGGTTAAACCGGCCTTCCTGATGTTCCAGGCGGATCTGCTCAAGGCCGGTGATCAATTGCTGCCCCTCTTCTTTGCTGATGATGCCGGTGTGGGCGAGCATCTTGGCATGGGCGATGGAGCCGGTGATATCGTATTCAATCAGTTCAATATCAAAGCCGATGCTGGCATTAAAGCGGGCGATCGCCGGATGCAGGGCACTTTCAAAGCGATCGCTCCAGGTTTGGTTCCCTTGATTCATAAAACAGCCCCAATCACAACGCAGCAAACAACGCCCTCCATCTTAGCGGTTGCTGTAGGGGGAAACTAGCCCATGGGGCACAAAAGTTTCAACAGTTCAACACAGGGGCGATCGCCCTCAGGGGATTTCATATTACCCTCAAACTACCGTGCTGATCCTGCCCTCAGCCCTTAAAATTGGGGGGTTGGTGAGCAGGCATAGGGACTAGTAGGGATTATGGATAGCATCAAGATTGAATCGATCATGCCATGGGATGGGGCAATATTGGATCAGGTGGGGGGGATCACCTCTGACCATGCCCAAACCCTCTATCTCACCGGCCATCAACCCACCGCCACACCCCCCCTAGCTTGGGTCGCTGCCCATGATCTCGAAGGGGCGAGTTTGTGGCGCTGTGCAGTGGAGAGTGATGGCGATCGCCGCCTCCAACCCCAGGCGATCGCCTACGATCCCAACGGCTTTCTCTATCTTGTGGGAACCGCCTACAATCCCACAGAGGGGGACAGCGAACCGACTCCGGAGGTGTGGCTGGCCCAATGCAATCTGAAAGGACAAGTACAATGGCTGAAAATTCTCCAAAGCATCCACCCCCAACAACCCAGTAGCCTCGCCCTCGATCCTAGGGGCGATATCTATCTCACCGGGTTTAGTTTGCCTTCCGGTCAGGAGGGGGAAGCCTGGCTCGCGAAATATGACCCCAAGGGCGATCGCCTCTGGTGGACTTCCTTGGGGAAACACCACGACAAGGCCACCACAAAAATCATCATCGGGGAAGACCCCACCGCCCGCACCAAATTCGCCAAAATCACCCTCTATGTGGCGGGCAATACGCTGATGCCCATTGCTGATCGCACCGATAGCCATGATAGTTGGCTGGCCCGCTACAGCAGTGAGGGGATTCAACGGTGGATTATGCCCATTGGGGATGCCTTCGTTACACCCGTGGGGGCGATCGCCGTCGATGCCGATAACCACCCCTGGATCAGCGGCACAACGAGCCAAAGCCTCAATGAGCAACCCCTAACGGGGACGGGCCTTTGGCTTGCTCAGTACAACCCCCAAGGGCAACAGGCCGCCCTCTGGCAACAACCCCTCACCGCACCGGGAACCGTGGCCAATCTGCTCCAAACCGGCCCAAGCTGTCTGATTACGGGTTCCAGTACAACGGGAGAACCTTGGCTCTATCAGTTTGATCCCCAAGGAAATCACGAATCGGTTAACCTAGAGAAACAATTAGGCTATTGCATGGATGCAGTGTTAACAACCGATCTCTATATCATCAGTCAGGGAGAAACCCAAGCCTGGTTAACACGGGTAAAACTATGAATATAGATAGAAACACCATGGTAGGGGCGAAAAATTTTTCGCCCCCACACCCATCCATGGGAAAACCAGATTCTCCCTATCCCGTCAGTGTGGCCCCGATGATGGAGCGCACCGATCGCCACTTTCGTTATTTTCTCCGGCAGATTTCCCGCCGGACGCTGCTCTATACGGAAATGGTGACGACGGCGGCGGTATTAAGGGGCGATCGCTCCAAGCTCCTCGACTTTCATCCCGAAGAACACCCCCTGATTTTGCAATTGGGGGGGGATGATCCCCAGGATCTCGCCGCCTGCGCCCGGATTGCCGAGGATTGGGGCTATGATGGCGTCAATTTAAATGTGGGTTGCCCAAGCCCCCGCGTCCAAAGTGGCAACTTTGGGGCCTGTTTAATGCAGCAACCGGAGCGGGTGGCGGCGGCGGTGGCGGCCATGAAGTCAGCAGTGGAGATTCCCATTAGCGTTAAACATCGCATTGGCGTGGATGAATGCGATCGCTACACTGATTTACACCATTTTGTCACCACCGTTGCCGCAGCCGGTTGCCAACAGTTTAGCGTCCATGCCCGCAAAGCCTGGCTCCAGGGCCTCAGCCCTAAGGAAAACCGCACCGTTCCCCCCCTCCGTTATGACCTCGTCCATCGCCTCAAACAGGATTTCCCCCAGTTAATGATTGAAATTAACGGCGGCATCACCGCATTAGCCCAAGTGCGGGAACAATTAACCCATGTGGATGGGGTGATGATTGGCCGGGCCGCCTATGATCACCCCTATTTATTCGCCACGGTGGATCAGGAATTTTGGGGCGATTGCCATCCCATCCCCTCCCGCCATGAGGTAATCCGGGGGATGATCCCTTATATGGCCAATTGGGTGGAGCAAGGGGGACGGATCAGCCAGATCACCCGCCATTGTTTGCAACTGTTCAGCGGCCAACCGGGAACCAAGGCTTGGAAGCGTTTCCTCACCGAAAATGCCTATCAACCGGGGGCAGGGGTGGAGGTGGTGCTGGCGGCTCTGGCTCAAGTACCCGAAGCCTCGGCAACAGCGATGGTCATTTCTGCCTAGACAAATTTTTCTCTCTAGAGAGAGATGACAATCATCCCCTTTTTTTTTATGCTGAAATCCGCAAGTTTTTAAGGACTGATTTATGCCCGTCGATTTTCTCAACCAGGTATTTTTTGAGAATACCCTCGCCGCCTATGGGATTGCGATCGCCATTCTCATCGTTGGCTTCATTCTGATCCAAATTGTCCGCAGTGTGATCCTCAATTCCCTCAATCGTTGGGCCAAACAACAACAATCTCCCCTCGATCAGCGGTTGATCAACATCTTCAGCCAGCCCTTGATGCGCCTGCTCTATATCGGCACGGTCTATATTGCGATCGCCAACCTCAACCTCCATCCTATCCTGGGGCAAACCATCCAAGTATTAGCGGTGCTGATCGCCACCGTCACCGGGATTCAATTCCTCTCTCGCTTCAGTGAATATCTGCTGCGATCGTACTTCTTGAAAAAAGGCAATCCTGAACTAGAGCAAAGCTTTAACGCCCTCACCCCCTTTATTCGAGCCATTTTTTGGGCAGTGGGTTTTGTATTCCTGTTGGATAATTTAGGCTTTGATATTTCGGCGATGGTTGCCAGTTTGGGGATTGGGGGCTTGGCGATCGCCTTTGCTGCCCAGGGCATTCTACAAGACCTATTTAGTTACTTTTCCATTGTTTTTGATCGCCCCTTCGCCATCGGTGACTTTATCATTGTTGGGGATTATTTGGGTACAGTGGATCAAATTGGCATTAAAACCACCCGGTTAAAAAGCCTCAGCGGTGAACAGTTAATTCTCGCCAATACCGATCTCACCAGTTCCCGTGTCCGCAACTTTAAAAAAATGGAGCAGCGGCGGATCGTCTTTACCCTAGGGGTGATCTACGAAACTCCAGCGGCAAAATTAAAAGAGATCCCCACCATGATCGAGAATATTATTCGATCCGTGGAGGGAGTCACTTTTGATCGTGCCCATTTTGCCAGCTATGGCGATTTTAGCCTCAATTATGAGGTGGTTTATTTAGTCAATACTGGTGATTTCACTACTTATATGAATTGCCAACAACAGATCAACTTTGCCCTATTTGAAGCCTTTGCTGAAGCTGGGATTGAATTTGCCTATCCCACCCAGGTTAATTATCTCCAATCCCCCACCCCCAATGAGCTTAATAGCTGAATAAATGGTGCGTCAGCCGTGACGCTACTTTTTGGTATCCTGGGTGATCCATCTGACGCACCCTACCCATTAATTAATTGTAGAGTGCGTCAGACAGGATCAATGATGATGTTGATGGTTGAATTGTGTCTGACGCACC
>RECT01000112.1 GCA_007693875.1 Spirulina sp. DLM2.Bin59 | reverse complement strand
AGAGGATTGCAAAGGGCTTTTCTGTTATCCTACCAGATGCCCAGGACTCCCTTCCCCTAAACTGCGACGGTGGCTAACAGGGGAAAGCCGAGGGATTCCCGCTGTTGGTAGTAGCGTTGGGCCACTTGCCGGGCGAGGTTACGAATTCGGCCGATGTAGCGGGTGCGCTCGGTGACGGAAATTACGCCCCGCGCATCGAGCAAGTTGAAGGTGTGGGAGCATTTCAAAACATAATCATGGCTGGGCAGGACGAGACCCCGCTCGATCAGTTGGGTAGCTTCCTCTTCGTAGAGGCTAAACAGTTGGAAAAGGCGATCACTATCGGAGGCTTCAAAGTTGTAGGTGCATTGCTCTACCTCCCCTTGGAGATGAATATCCCCGTAGGTGATGTCTCCCTGCCATTGGATCTTGGCGATCGCATCCACATCCTGCAAATACATCGCCAACCGCTCCAGGCCGTAGGTGATTTCAATGGAAACGGGGCGGCAATCAATGCCACCGCATTGTTGAAAATAGGTGAACTGGGTGATCTCCATGCCATCGAGCCACACTTCCCAACCCACGCCCCAAGCGCCTAGGGTGGGGGATTCCCAGTTATCCTCCACAAAGCGAATATCATGATCCTCCGGGTGAATGCCGAGGGCTTGGAGGGAGGCTAAATAAACCTCCTGGATATTGTTGGGGGAGGGTTTGATCAGGACTTGGTATTGATAGTAATGCTGATAGCGGTTGGGGTTTTCCCCATAACGGCCATCGGTGGGGCGGCGGCAGGGTTCCACATAGGCCACGGACCAGGGTTCTGGGCCAATGGCCCGGAGAAAGGTGTGATGGCTCATCGTGCCGGCCCCTTTTTCGGTGTCATAGGGTTGGGCAATCAAGCAGCCGCGATCGCTCCAAAATTGATTGAGGGTTGCAATGACGGATTGAAAACTAAGGGCCACGATGTTTGTTCTGCAAAAGACGGCTCCCCCATTATCCCCCCACAGAACCCAACCTTGGGCAGGGGGGAAAGATTTTCGGGGAGGGCGCAGGGTTTGCGGGGAGGGCGAAAAATTTTTCGCCCCTACTACCTTGTTTGTGGAATAAAAACAAGATCAGTTTACGATCACCAGAGGATCAGTTAGATCACGGAGCAATTGATCTTGTAACCTAAGGGCAAAGTGAGTGATTCTATAGGAGTCATCACCAATCACCCAACACAAACCACTCGTGTTCCCTAGGGGATAGCTCAACCGGCTATCCCCTTTTTTTTGGCCAGAAGGGCGAGGGGGTAGAATTGATCCGATTTCCCCTGCTGGATTATGCTCTCTGTTCAAATTGCTGAAGACCTGATTCTCAATGCCATTCACCCCCCCCAAGCGGCTGACACTGTTGCCCTCACCGCTGCCCTGGGCCGGGTTTTAGCCCAACCCGTCACCAGTCCGGGGGATTTGCCCCCTTGGGATAATTCCGCCATGGATGGCTATGCGGTGCAATCCGCCTGCGCAGTATCGTCCGATGTTCAATCCGGCCCCGTGACCCTACAGGTAGTGGCAGAAATTGCCGCCGGCCAAGTCCCCCGCCATCGGCTCCAACCGGGGGAGGCCGCCCGGATTTTCACGGGGGCGATGGTTCCCCCTGGGGCAGATGCGATCGCCATTCAGGAAGAAACCCAACGGGAAGGCGATCGCGTCACCCTCCTCAATCCTCCCCCACCCCAACGTTTTATCCGCCAACAGGGGAGCTACTGCCGTCAAGGGGATGTGATTTTACCCGCCGGAACGCGGATCGGCCCGGCGGAAATGGCCGTCCTCGCCACCGTTCAGGCCCTGTCCCTCTTGGTCTATCCTCAGCCCAAGGTGGCGATCTTCTCCACTGGCAACGAGTTAATTCCCCCCGATGCCACGTTGCAACCGGGCCAGATTATCGATTCCAATCAATGGGCCTTGAGCGCGGCGGTGGCTCAAATGGGGGCGATTCCCATCCCGTTAGGGATTGTGCCGGATCAACCGGATGCGCTCCGGGAGAAAATGGCAGCGGCCATCGCCCAAGCGGATCTCGTCCTCTCTACGGGCGGCGTATCCGTGGGGGATTATGACTATGTAGAAAAGCTGTTAGAGGAATTGGGGGGGGATATCCAGATCCGCAGTGTGGCGATCAAACCCGGCAAACCCTTAACGGTGGCGGCCTTTCCCCAATGTCTCTACTTTGGTATTCCCGGCAACCCCGTTTCTGCCCTGGTGACGTTTTGGCGTTTTATCGCTCCGGCTCTGCGGAAACGAGCAGGATTAGCAGCCCCCTGGGGGCCGCAATGGGTGGAGGGGCGATCGCCCCAAACCCTCACAGCCGACGGCAAGCGAGAAACCTATCTTTGGGGACAACTCCATTGGCCCCAAGGGCGGCCGGAATTTCACCCCGCCCCAGGGGGTCACAATTCTGGCAACTTAATCAATCTTGCCTGTACGAATAGTTTCGCCGTCTTACCCGTGGGAGTGAGGGAAATTCCCGCCGGAGAGCCAGTGCAGATCATCACCCTCTAATAAAGCAATACTTCCGGAGGATGGGCCCGCCACAGTTGCTCAAGGCGAGTCGCCGGCATCGTTAAATAGAGCACATCATTGGCCTGTAAACAGCTTTCCAGCAACGTCCAGCCATGAATTTGGCGGCCCTGGGTTTCTAAATAGAGCGGCACAAAATCCGAACCTTGGGCCGCATCCCGCACAGACTTCCCAAAAAAGGGATGATGGGGCGTGATCATCGTCGCCAGCGCCACCCAAAGCAAATCATCGGTCATGCCATTGCCCAAAATCCGCCCCCCTAGAGCCGCCGCCGCAAAGGAAGGGGCCGCCAACTCGTTGGGACAGAGGACGTTATCAAACTCAAAAACCTGTTGTACCGAAAGGGAAAACTGAGGATCATGGTTGCGGACAATTACCGGCAATTGGGGAGCCATTCCCTTGGCACAAAGGGCAATTTCCACATTCACCATATCGCTGCTGGTGGCAGCCACCAGGGAGGCGGCGGTCTTGACATTGGCCGCATTCAGCGTCGTGGAGAGGCTGCCATCTTCGATGATCACCGGAATCCCCATCGATCGGGCAGAATGGAGAAATCGATTATTGGGGTCATGCTCAATCACCACCAACTCATGGCCCTGGGCAATTAACTGCTGGACAATGCGAAACCCCACCCCCCCCAGACCACAAACAATGTAATGGTGACATTGAGGCACTTGGGTGGCGGCCCAAAATTGCCGTAAACGACTGCCCAAAATGAAGTCATTAATCAGGGCATAGCAAATACCAATCACACCGGCCCCCACCAACATCATCACGGCGGTAAAGAATTTGATCAGATCCGAAGACTGCTCCGCCACCGCTTCTTGACCCCCGGCTCCGGTGATCATCCCCACGGAAAAATAGAGGGCATCGACGGGGGAGGTGTTTAAATTGGTGCTGATGTAGGTAACGGTGGCCAGTAAAATCGTCGCCAGAAGGGCCAGGGTGACGATCGCCACAGACCGGCCATAATGTTGAAATTTCCGCAGACTTAGAATGGCCTTGAGTAACTGCCGCAGGCGGGAGCGACGGGCAGCGCGGATCGTGGGTTGAGTGCCAATAATGAGGCGATCGCCTGGTTGCAGCGTTTTCCCCTCCAACACCGCCGTCACCAGATCGCAATCCTCGCTGGCGGAGAGGTAATAGATCAGCATCCGGCTGGGGCTTTCCCAAAACTCACTGAGGCAGCGACCCAACCAAGGGTGATCCAGGCTGATGATTTCCTCGTGGATCGGCCAGGTTTGGTCATAGAGTTCCAACTGGCCGATGGCTTTATTCCCCAAGGCAGCAAAGGTGAAGATGGGGGCCGCCAGTTTGGCCACACTCATGCTCACATGATTGCTGAGGGTGTGGTCGAGGCGTTCCCCGAGGGTGTGATTGAAAATGCGGTTGATAATCTGAACTTTAGGGTTAATCACCCGCGCCCGGGTGACAACTTCGAGGTTGAGGGCATCATCATTATTAGCCAGCACCAAGGTATGGGCAAAGCGAATGCCAGCAGCCACCAACGTGCTATTACTGCGCAGATCCCCCAGGATGATATCATCGCCATTTTCGCCCGTAACAGGGCGATCGCTCACCCCCACCACTTCAGCACCCTGTTGACGGAGGAGGTGAAAAATTTTGTAGCCGGTTCGCCCTAATCCATAGACTATGATTTTCGGTTTCATGAAACCCCGCTCCGTGGTCGTGGGCATCATTGACTTGATCAAGTTGCCGTGATCGAGAGGATGCCATCGACCATTGTGACGAACTTTTGACCCTAGAATTGTATTGCAGATCACGATGTGTTGAATGCCCTCGGAACCCTGAGGGGGGCAAAAACGACAAATGGGGCGAGTTTTCCCCCTTGGATGGCTGCAAAATTTTCTTCTAGCGATAATCTTGCATTTTAAAGATGCTGCTGCTAAGATAAATAACTGTGGAAATTAAGGGGTCGATGCCCGAGTGGTTAATGGGGGCGGACTGTAAATCCGCTGGCTACGCCTACGTTGGTTCAAATCCAACTCGGCCCACCACAATTTCGCCCGCGTGGCTCAGTGGTAGAGCACACCCTTGGTAAGGGTGAGGTCATGAGTTCAATCCTCATCGCGGGCTTTGATCAGCCCTCTTCTAAAGCCCCTCTCCCTTTTTGGGAGAGGGGTTTGGGGTGAGGGTAATCGGACTGAGTTGGCTTGGGGCGAAAAATTTTTCGCCCCTACGCGATTAATCCCAAACATCAAGATCGGTTTTTGCGTCCAGGGGGAATCAACCCCAAGCATCGGGATCAGTATCCTTGACCACTTCAGCTTTAATGACGTTATCCCCCTCAATATCGGTGTCGGCAATATCAGCAAGGGCTTCAAGATCTTTAACCACATCCGGCTCTGGGATATTACTGATATCCTCGTCGGGAATACCTTCGAGGTCTTCGGTGCTTACTTCTGTAATTGTCGGTAGGGGAGGAGCCTCCGGTTCTGAGGCAGCTTCTGGAACCGGCAAGGGGAAAACCTCCGGCTCTGGGCCTGTTTTTTCTGAGGAATTAGCCGGTTCACAATCAGGATCTGAGGTAGACTCATCCCCCGGATCAGGCTGATCGCCATCCGTCTTGGGGGCTGATTCCTCAAACGCTTCAGAACCCTCCAACCCATCGGGTTCTAGGGTAGAGGCTTCTGGCGTAGATGGGGCCATCACCTCTGGCTCAGACTCTGAACTCGGCGATTTTGGTTCTGGTTCCCCAGGGGATTCAGGCTGTTCTGCGGAAGTTACCGCTGATTCAGTTGCTGCGGGTTCGGTAACTGGTGGCGCTTGCTCCTCAGATTTGCGCCGGAATAGTCCCCCCCAATTAAAACGCTGTTTCACCTGCGCCACGGCTTGGTCAGATACCTCCGTTTGATCCAATACCGGGGTTTTTAGCCTGCGCAATGTCAAGGTCTGCCACCCCAACCAGCCCAAGAGGGCGACGCTGGCGGTTTGCCCCAACAATACCGCCCCAGTGAGCTGACCGGCACAAACCCACAGGACAAGGGCATAAAACAGCCCGACGCCACTCCACACCAAATCGCGAGGACGGTGTATTTCGGGGAAGAAAAAGGCCGCTATGTAAAAAATGAAGCTACCGAGGGCGACGGCGATCGCCAAAATGTGAGCCAGCATAGGGAAAATGTCCTGAAGAGCCGGAGAGTCTAACCTCAATTGAACCACAGGGGAGGCTCTTAATCGCGGCAAACCTGGGTTAATCCCGCCAAGTTTGCGTCACCGAAGATAGCCAACTTCGGTCTAATTTCGGCTTGGGTTTAGGCTCAATATCCGTATCAGCATCGGGATCAACATCTTCCCCATAGTCTAACTCGTCATGATAAGGGCCCACGGCCGTGGACTGATCCCCAGGGTTATGGCCATTCCTGACCCCTGTATCATGGTGGTCATTGCTATGCTCAACCCTCGTGTCTTGCTCCTCCTCACTATGGGCATGGGTTACTACCGTGTCACTATAATCCTCTTGGAAAAGGTGGGCATACTCCGTCATCGTCTCCATGGCCAGAGTCGTTTCCACAGCTTCGGTGTCTTCCGTCTCAATCACATCTGCAGCGGTATCAGCTTGGTGAAGTTCAGAGGGTTGATTCAATGCGTGCGGGGAGGGCGATCGCCCTTCCAGAGTGCTCTGACCCTTCTCCTCAGTACTCTGGTTACCCTGATCCGTTGCTGTCCCGTCAGGCTTCAGCCTTCTGCCCAAGAAGTCCACCGCCACTGGCTCCTCAGGGGTAACAGGAACATCAGGTTGGGGCATTTTAATTTGAATACTCTTCACCCCATTGATGATTAACCCCAAAATATTTAAATCCGTTTGCCGCAGCGTTTCCTGAGCAGTCCCGGCATCGGTCTTATTGAGCACCCCCGGCCGCAACACCAAAAGCACGCCGTCGGTCAGTTTACTCAACGACAACATTTCTGGCGCCACCAACAGGGCCGGCGAATCGACAATCACATAATCATAGATTTCTGACATCCGCCGCATGAGAATTTCCATGCGATCGCTATCCAGCAATGCCACCAAATGGGGGGCCACAATTCCGGCGCTCATAATATCCAGATTGGGCGTAATGGACTGGATCGCTTGCTCAGAAATGATCTGCTCCTGCAAGACATTACCCAAGCCCCAAACACTGCTCAATCGCCAAATTTCATGTTGTTGGGGAGCCGCCATATCCGCTTCCAACAGGAGGACACGATTGGAAACCAGAGAAAGGGAAACCGCCAAATTGGCTGCGGTTACGGATTTACCTTCCCCAGGAATCGAACTGGTGACAGCCAAAATGCGGGCCTTTTGTTCACGGTTGATCAGCTTCAAATTAGTCTGGAGCCGCCGATAGGCCACCGTCACCGCATAGAGGGGACTGGTGGGATCTGCGGAAGTTTCCACTAAGGGGAGGTTGTAATTAACATCCCGGAATTCCCCCTCAGCCGCCATCGGCCAATCCTGGGGATACCAGGCGGGAATCGTACCAATCACCGGGTATTGATTGAAGAAGCGGCGGGCCTCATATTCGGTACGGATGGAGCGATCGAGCAGTTCGAGCAAAATTGCAATGGAAAGCCCCAAAAAGCTGCCCAGCATCCCCCCAGCGATCAATTCTAGGGAAATGAGTTTCGCTGCATTGGCTGGAAAGATTGGCACCTCTGCTGGGGTGATAATCCGCACATTCCCCACCTCTTGATTTTCCCGAACCCGGGCCTCCTGTAACCCGGCTAAGAGCGTTTCATAGGTTGTTCGCGCTGCTTGGTGCTTCCGTTCTAGCTCCCGCTGCCGTTGTTCTAAGCGGGGAATTTGTTCAGCCCGATTGGCAAACCCGTCAAGCTTAGCCCGAATTGCGACAAGGGAACGCTGCAACCCCATGGCTCTAAGGTTGTCCTCAACAATGGCAGCCCGGAGTGTCTGCTCCTGTTGACCGGCTTCAATGACCGCATAGGTATCGAGACTTTCTTGGGTAATTTGGTTGACTCGTTCTGCGAGGATCACTTCGAGGCGATTTTTGCGATCTACGAGGGACTGAACGGTGGGATTCTCATCGGTAAAGCGCGATCGCTGGTTCTCCAGTTCCAGTTCAAGCTGTTGGAGAGCACGAAAAACCTCCTGCACCCCCATTGATTGACTGAGGGCATTGGCGGTGAGGGCCTGTTCAGGGGTGAGGCCTAACTCCCGATTGACAAACTCAAGGCGAATATTGAGGGTTTCCAATTCCCGCTCCTGGGCAAGGATTTGGCCTTCAAGGGCGGCAACACTTTCCGTCACCACCGCCGCTTCCCGATCCAAAGAGATCACCGCATTATTTTCCTTAAAGCGTCGCAGGGCAAACTCCACCGCCTCCAGCTCTGCTTCTACCTTGGGCAGTTGTTCATCAATGAAAGCGCGGGTGGCCTTAGCCTGCTGACGGTTGGTTTCGACGTTATTTTCAATATAGACATGCATTAATGTGTTGACCACTTGGGCAGCATCAGCAGCCCGTTCCGAGCGGAAACCCAAACGCAGAACATCCGTTTGAGTAATCATTTCCACTTCTAAGTTTCTACCGATATGACCAGCCCCCAAGGGTTCGCCGTTACTATCCCGCAGTTGAAGTTGATTGGCAACTTTTTCCAAAATGGGACGGGATTGAATCACCAGCATCTCAGTGGCGAGGGGATTACTGAGAGCACTGGTGGGGTTCAATAGCCCTCGATCATTGCTCAATCCCACAAAAGAGATGGATTGCTGTGGAACGAGTTGTAATGTACCGCCAGCCTGATAAATGGGGGTGTTGAACATGGGGGGAACGCCACCACCCACTGCCCCCAGAAACCCACTAAGGATGATAATGGGCCACCGCCGCACCACCACCAACCAGATTTGGCGGATATTAACTTCTATATCGAACTGTTCGCGGGTGCGCATGGGCAAAACAACAGGTGGAGATTGCTCAGGGGGTGAGTTTTGCTTCCCTGCTTTTTAAGGATAGTCTAGATATTCAAGGACTGACATGGCCCCCATGAATTCTGACGCTGACTTCAAGTCTTCCTGTTCCAGCAAAACCCGCAAAAATCCGGATCAATCACG
>RECT01000441.1 GCA_007693875.1 Spirulina sp. DLM2.Bin59 | reverse complement strand
GGCGATATTGATCAGGTGATGGAGGCTTGTATTTCTCAGGATCAGCAGGAGCGGCTGGAACAGTTGGCCAGTACCACGGAGTAGGAAGCGGCATCGGACTTCTCGGTGTTGCGACTGAGATGCCGCAAGCGGATGGCTTGGCGCAGGCGATCGAGAAGTTTAGGCGGTTGAGGCACTTCCTTGATAAGAATTGCGGCAACAGACGACTGTTTCTGCCTTCTGCCCTCTGCCTTCATCCTTTAGAATAGAGCCAGACCCTTCGCCCCCCCCTAGTGGCATGGTTCAAACCCCCATCACCTCGACCCAGTATCCCGACTCCGACGGCAAACCCATGGCAGACAATACATTGCAATATCAATGGATTGTCTACCTCGTGGAAAACCTGAGGCGACTTTTTGCCGGGCAAACCGTCTTCGTCGCGGGAGATTTGCTGTGGTATCCCGTCCAGGTCAAACCCGGTCAAACCCCGCCCCGCCAAGCCCCCGATGTGATGGTTGTGTTCGGTCGTCCCCAGAGCGATCGCGGCAGCTATAAACAATGGGAAGAAGACGGCATCGCGCCCCAAGTCGTCTTTGAGATCATCTCACCGAGCAACACTGTGGCAGAGATGGCCAATAAACAAACCTTCTATGCCCGGCATGGGGTGCTGGAAATGTATTTTTATGACCCCGATTCGGGCAATTTTTGGGGATTTGCGCGGGAGACTCTCGCCGATGAAACCCGGCTTGTGATGCCCCTCGATTTGCCCTGGACATCGCCCCTGTTGAAGATTCGGTTTGAGCAATGTGGTGATGGTTTAGCCGTGTTCTATCCCGATGGGGAACCGTTTAAGACCTTGCAGGAATTTGCCGAAGAGCGCGATCGCGCCCTCGTACGAGAAGCGCAAACCCAACAACACCTCGATCGCGCCCTGGCCAAACTGAAAGAATTAGGCATCGATCCCGAAACACTGAACCCCTCTTAACCATGCCGCGCACCCTCTGCCTGCATCCCGACCATAAAGCCACCGTGCTGCAAGGGTTGGAGCGGAACCGTTTCTTGACCCAAGGCGACCTCGCCGCCCATCTATCTGTAGGGGCGTTGGCGTAAGCCTGCCGGAGGCACAAAAATTTTTCGCCCTACACCAACCAACCCAAGGCCAAGCCTGCCAAAATGAACACCCCAAAACCGAGGCGATACCAAACAAACGCCCAGGTGTTTTGTTTTTGTAAATATTTCAACAGCCAGGCAATGGAGAGATAGGAAAATACCGCCGAGGAAGCCGTGCCAGCAATGAGGGAGATCCATTCCGATTGGGATACGCCCACATCAATCACATCGGTTTTTAACTGCACCAAACCCGCAAGGGTAATGGCGGGAATCCCCAAAAGGAACGAAAACCGGGCAGCGGTGGCTCGCTCCAAGCCCATGAAGAGGCCGGCGGTAATCGTGGAGCCAGAGCGAGAAACCCCTGGCATCAGCGCCAAAACCTGGGCAAAACCCATGGCGATCCCATCGCGGGTATTCAAGGTTTCAAAATCTTTTTGACGACCGCCGATTTTTTCCGCCAAGGCCAAGAGGAGAGACATAAAAATGGAGGAGGCGGCGATCGCCACCAGGCTACGAATCGGGGAATTATCCAAATCCGGAACCAATACCTTGAGTAAAAAACCAAAAAACACAATGGGCAATGTCCCCACCGCAATGCCCAGGGAAATCCGCCAGCTTTGATCCTGCCAGTCCCGTTTCTTGATGGCTTGCCAAGCTCCCAGGGATAAATCAGTAATATCACCCCAGAAATACCATAGCACCGCGCCAATACTGCCCAACTGAATCACAGCGGTAAAGGTGACACCGGGATCACCCCAACCCAGAGCCTCGGGAAAAACCTTGAGGTGAGCCGAGCTACTAATCGGGATAAATTCCGTCAGCCCCTGCACCACCCCCAGAATTAAGGATTGGAATAAATCCATCTCCGCCCGACTCGTGGGGGCGGGATTTATGCCTTGGGCATGGGCCCGCAGGGCAGAGAGGGCGATCGCACAACCCACCCCCAGCATAATTTCAGCAATAAGCGTCAGTCGTTTTTGTAGGAACGGCTTCATGGATTTTAAATAAAAGAACTACGGGAGGAAGCGATCGAGAGCTGCTTTTAGCTCCTCAATTTCCGCCTCAATATTGCCTTCGACCGCAGCGCGAGCTACACAGGCCGTCAGGTGCTCATCTAAAATCATTCTCGCCACCCGGTCAAGAGCACCCCGCACCGCCGCAATTTGGATTAACACCTCAGCGCAGTGGCGATCCTCCTGCACCATATTCTTCACCCCCCGGATATGGCCCTCAATGCGAGACAGACGATTGATAATCTGGCGCTGGGTTTCAACATTGTGAACATGACTATGACCTTCATGGGCCGCTGTCGGATTCGGAGAATTTTCTAACATCAAGTTGCACCTACCCTACAGAATTTGGATTTTTCAACAAGTGGAGAAGTGGGAAGTGAGAAGTGAGAAGTGGGAAGTGGGAAGTTGTTTATTGTCTTCCTTCATCCTTCATCCTTCTCCCCACCCCCCACACCTTGGCTCACCTACTCCTCCTCATCCAACAGGAATGGAGCACTGTCCGCTAAATCATCCCCACTGTCAAGGTTATAGATCCGGGCAGTTTGGTCATCCAGCACCATATCCTCATCGAGATCATGGCTTTCGCGACTAAAATCTGCGCGACCATAGTTCGCATCCGGTATGGCCCGAGCCGCTGGCGGCGAAAAATCATGGCCATTGTCAAAATCCACACCGCCATTGGCTGAAAATTCCTCCGTGGCATGGAAGCCCGTCCCGGCGGGAATCAAGCGACCAATGATCACGTTTTCCTTCAAGCCCCGGAGCCAGTCGGATTTGCCCTCAATGGCCGCCTCCGTGAGGACGCGGGTGGTTTCTTGGAAAGAAGCCGCTGAGATGAAGCTATCGGTATTGAGGGAGGCCTTCGTAATCCCCAACAACACCGGCGTATAGCGGGCCGGTGCGCCGCCGGTAATCCCCATGGCATCGTTCACCTGCTCCACTTGGCGCAGCTCCACCAATTCACCGGGGAGCATCGTTGTATCCCCACCATCATCAATGCGCACCTTTGAGGTCATCTGCCGGACAATCACCTCAATGTGTTTGTCGGAAATATCAATGCCCTGGGATTGATAGACCCCCTGGACACTGTCCACGAGGAAGAATTGGGCTTTTTCCAGGGCAATTAAGGCGGCTTGGTAGTCGCCAATTTGATCCTTGTAGTATTCAAAGAAGGTTTCGAGGATTTCGTGGGGGTTGGAGGGGCCATCGGTGATGGCTTCCGCTGTGGTGACTTGCTGACCATCGGAAACGATCGCATTTTGCCCCGGACTAATGGGGTAATCGCTGATGGTGCCATCTTCCTCGATGATCTTAATATCTACGGTTTCATCCGCTTCGTAGACCACCTGGGCCACCCCGGGCCGACGGGCAAACACGCAGGCCTCCCGGGGGCGACGGGCTTCGAGGAGTTCCTCAATGCGGGGCAGACCCTGAATAATATCCCCGGTTTTCGACCGTTCAAACACCAGCAACACGAGGTTATCCCCCCGTTGCACCAGGTCTTTATCCCCGACCTGTAGCAATGCCCCGGCTGAAACCCGATAGGGCCGGGCGTGGCGCAACACGACGGCACTGTCACTCACTTCTAAAACCTGACCGGATTCCGGTGACGGTACACCGGGGGCTAACTCCTGGCCCGCCACCACTAAGTCCCCTTGGGCCGCGGTGGGGGGGACTGCCAGGGATACCGTCAGTAAATCCGTATTGCGGGTGACGAGGACGCGGCGCATCGCTTCGGTTTCCGTTTGGATGCCTTGGATTAAGCCCCCCTCTTTACATTGGATTTCGGTTTTCGCCACCACCGCCGCCGGGGGAATTTCCTGGCCATCTTCAACGACGATGTAGGTGCGGGTTCCCCCTGTGGTGGTGTCCGCATCCATATCGCGACGAATCACTAGGGATTCTAAAATCACGATCTGGAGCTGATACTCGGTGTTTTCATCTTCGGGATCGTGGGGAACCAGTTCGATATCGGCGCTCATGGTGGCCACATCGCCATGCTCGTTGGCCACCCGGTCTTCAATCATTTCTAAGACCAGTTGGGTGCTGAGGAGTTCCACGCCATCGACGGATTTCACCCGCTCCCCATCTTTGTAGTAGAGGCGTTGGACGGCCCGCAGTTCGATCTGTTGCCCCGCGTCACCGTTGATGGAGTCCTGGGAAGGCACGTCTGGCTCGTCGGCGATGCGGTATTCCACCACCGGCCGCAGCAATAGGGCGAGGCCTTCGGGGGTATCGACATATTCCCCGTATTTCAGTTCGCTGAGGGTGAAGCCGGGGAAGATTTCTGCACCGGGTTGGAGGAGTTGGCCATCGGCATCAATGATGGGGGGTTCATCGAGCATATGGAGGTCGCCGGGTTTGATTACCATTTCCCGGAGAATGTCGTTTTTCTGGACGACTTCGACGATCCCGGCGGATTGACAGAAGATGTCTTTGACCACTTCTGTGCCCGCTTCCACATACTGCCCTTCTTCCACCATCAACAGGGAAATATCCTTGTTGACTTCGTGGCATTCTTCGGGAATCCAGAGGAGGGTTCCGCCTTTGGTGACTTCGTAGCCCTGTTTTTTGCCGCGCGATTTGCCGGTTTCCACGCCGGCATATTTGATGGTGCCGCCGGTTTGGGTGCGGTATTGGTCATCGCTGAGTTCGGCAATCACCTGATGGTTTTGTACCTTCGCGCCGGGGGTGGCTTTGAGGAAAAATTGCTGGCCATGGCCGGTTTGGATGATGTACTGCTCCCGTGTGCCGGAGATGGTGCGGCGGACGCTGGCTTGATCCAGTTGGACGGAGGCGGTGATGATTTCGATTTCGCGGCTGCCGGGGGTGAGGCGGACTACGCCCCCATGGATGGTGCGGAGTTGGGTTTGGGCAAGGACATCCCCCTGTTGGACGCGATCGCCATTTTTCACCACCGGTTCCGCCCCCGGTAGCAGGTTATAGACTTCCCCGGCTAGGACCCAGAGGAGTCCCCCCCGTTGGGCAATGTGGGTGATGTTGCCCTGACGGTCGGTTTTTTCTTCGGCGACGAGGCGATCAAAGCGGATTTCCCCAGAAAGGTCGGAGGCCACATCTTTGGTGGCTTTTTCTGTGGATTTTTGCCGTTTGGTGATGGATTCTTCGGCGAGGATTTGGCCGGCTTCGACGGTTTCCCCCTTATGGACCAACAGCAGGGAACCGGGGCTGACGGTGTAGGTGAATTTTTCGCCCCCGCTGGCACTGAGGATCAAGTCTCCGGCCACTTCCACCTGCTCCAGGTCGTCCCCGTGGCGGGTGCGGACGGGGCGGGTTTTGAGTTTTTTGCCAAATTGAATTTTCCCAGCAGCATCGGCTTTGAAGGTGCGGGCCACTTCTCCGGTGAATACGCCGCCGGTGTGGAAGGTGCGCATGGTTAACTGGGTTCCCGGTTCCCCAATGGATTGGGCGGCAATGATCCCCACTGCTTCCCCCAAATCGACGAGTTTGCCGTGGGCCAGGCTCCAGCCGTAGCAATGCTGACAGACGGAGCGGGCGGCATCGCAGGTGAGGGGCGATCGCACTTTGATTTTTTCAATCCCGGCATTTTCAATGGCCTGACTGAGGTCGTGATCCATGAAGTCATTGCGGCGGGCGATCACCGCCCCGGTTTCGGGGTGGATGGCATCTTCAGCGAGGGCGCGACCGTAGAGGCGGCTGGAGAGTTTGATGAGGATGCGATCGCCATCCTTCATGGGTTCAGCGGTGACACTGCGCTGGGTACCACAGTCCGATTCCCGGACAATCACATCCTGACTGACATCCACGAGCCGCCGGGTGAGGTAGCCGGAATCCGCCGTCCGCAGGGCGGTATCCACCAACCCTTTCCGCGCCCCGTAGGAGGAAATAATATATTCCGTCACCGTCAACCCTTCCCGGAAGTTGGTTTTAATGGGCAGGGCAATAATTTCCCCCTGGGGATCCGCCATCAGACCCCGCATCCCCACCAACTGCCGCACCTGGGACAGATTCCCCCGCGCCCCACTAAAGGCCATCATATAGACGCTGTTAAGGGGGGTATTGTCGCGGAAGTTGCGCACCACCTCATCTTTAAGTTCTTCAGAGGTGCTGTTCCAGGTATCAATCACCTTCTGGAACCGCTCCACCTCGGTGATTTTGCCGGTGCGGTACCGTTCTTCAGTGATGGCCACCTCAGTTTCAGCCGCCGCCAGCATCGCCTTTTTCACCTCCGGCACCTGCAAATCATCCACACTAATGGAGACCCCTGCCACCGTGGCATAGTGGAACCCCATTTCCTTGAGGTGATCCGCCACTTGGGAACAGCGAGCACTGCCATAGTTGGTGTAGGCCCAGGCGATCAGCTTTTTGAGCTTGCCTTTATCAACGATGTGGTTAAAGAACTGGGGGGTTTTAGTCATTTGAAGGATGAAGGATGAAGGACGAAGGGGGAGAGGGAAGGATGAAGGATGAAGGATGAAGGATGAAGGGGGAGAAGGAAGGATGTAGGGCTTTGCCCGTGCGTAGCAGGATGAAGGATGAAGGGGGAATTTTTTCTGCCTTTTACCTTCTGCCTTTTGCCTTTTACCTTCCCTAGGCGATGCCTAGGGCCTCCCCGATGGTTTTGTTGTAGATAATTCGGCCGGGGGTGGTGTAGACGTATTGGAAGCGTTGGCGTAAGCCTCCCGGAGGCACATCGCCTTCTTCCGTTTCGCGGATTAACCGGGTGGGGAGGTAGGTGGCTTCGCCCCGGAGTTCGCCGTAGCAGCGGATCCCGGTGACGGTGGTAATGGGTAATTCCACTTCGGCTTTGGCCACCTCCACTTCGCCCGGATAGCGGAGCCAGATATATTCGTGAATGTTGAGTTGGGCCTGCTCAAAGGCCTGGAGGGTATCGTCCATGGAGGCAAAGCGGCGGGCTTGGCCCCCCTGAATCCGCTCCAGGGCCTGATCACCATTCTTCACCAGGGCGGGGCGCTCATAGTCGGGATTTTCCGCCGTCAGGTAATAGCACCCCAAGACCATATCTTGGGAAGGAGCCACAATGGGGCCCCCGGTGGCGGGGGAAAGGATATTATGGCAAGCCAGCATTAGGAGGCGAGCTTCTGCCTGGGCCTCTAAGGATAGGGGCACATGCACCGCCATTTGGTCGCCGTCAAAGTCAGCGTTAAAGGCGGGACAAACCAAGGGATGGAGTTGAATGGCTCGGCCTTCCACTAAAATCGGCTCAAAGGCTTGAATCCCCAAACGGTGCAGCGTCGGAGCACGGTTGAGCATGACGGGGTGGCCGGCGATCACCTCCTCCAGCACATCCCACACCGTCGGGTCGCCCCGTTGGATCAGCTTTTTGGCGGCTTTGATGTTGTTCACTAAACCGCTTTTAATCAGGCGGTGAATCACAAAGGGCTGGAACAGTTCGATGGCCATCTCCCGGGGCAAGCCACATTGATAAATGCGCAATTTAGGCCCGACGACGATCACGGAACGACCGGAGTAGTCCACCCGTTTACCCAGCAAGTTCTGCCGGAACCGGCCCTGTTTCCCTTCGATAATGTCGGAGAGGGATTTCAAGGGGCGATTATTGGCCCCGACGACGGTACGACCCCGGCGGCCATTGTCGATGAGGGCATCGACGGCTTCCTGTAGCATCCGCTTTTCATTGCGGACAATGATTTCCGGGGCGAGGATTTCCTGGAGGCGGGCGAGGCGATTGTTGCGGTTAATGACGCGGCGGTAGAGGTCGTTTAAATCCGACGTGGCAAACCGCCCCCCATCCAACTGCACCATGGGGCGCAGATCCGGGGGAATGACGGGAATATAGGAGAGGATCATCCATTCGGGCCGCGCTCCGGTGGCGATAAAGTTATCAATGACCCGGAGCCGTTTAATCAGCTTGGCCCGCTTTTGGCCCTTGGCTCCGGAAATTTCCTCCCGGAGTTTTTCCGCTTCTTCTTCCAGGTTGATTTCTTCGAGGAGCCGCTGGACAGCTTCAGCGCCAATGCCCACCTCAATGCCTTCTAATTGGGAATCTTCTTCATAGAGTTGCTCCTCAATTTCCAACCATTGATCTTCCGTGAGGAGTTGGCGATAGCTCAAGTTGCTGGCATTGCCGGGATCCAACACCACATAGGCATTGAAATAGACAATTTGCTCCACATCCCGCAGGGCCATGTCCAGGAGGATGCTCAAATAACTGGGGATGCCTTTCAAGTACCAGACATGGGTGACGGGGGCGGCTAACTTGATGTAGCCCATGCGGTGACGACGGACGCGGGATTCTGTCACCTCCACACCACAGCGTTCGCAAACAATGCCGCGATGGCGGACGCGCTTATATTTGCCGCAATGGCATTCCCAATCTTTGGCGGGGCCAAAAATCCGTTCACAGAACAGGCCGTCCATTTCCGGCTTGAGGGTGCGGTAGTTGATGGTTTCGGGTTTAGTGACTTCCCCCACCAATTGGCCATTGGGGAGGGTGCGTTCCCCCCATTGACGGATGCGATCGGGGGAGGCGATGCCGATTTTAACGTAGTCGAAGCGGTTGTCAGACATGGGTGAAGGATGAAGGATGAAGGGGGAAATGAAGGATGAGGGATGAAGGGGGAAATGAAGG
>RECT01000088.1 GCA_007693875.1 Spirulina sp. DLM2.Bin59 | reverse complement strand
ACAAGCCCTCAAAAAACGGATTCAACTGGCGGTTAATCTGCCCCTGAATTTACCAAACATCTGGATTGATGAACGGCGCATCCGTCAGGTGTTAATTAATTTGCTCAATAATGCCGTGAAATTTACGCCGGAAGGGGGAACGATTACCCTAGAGGTGACGTTATCTCCACCCATGAGGGAAGCGGGAGAAACCGCCTATCTGCGCTTTGTGGTACGGGATACCGGCATTGGCATTAGTGCCGAAAATATCAAGAAACTGTTTCAACCGTTCATGCAAATTGATAGCGCCCTCAACCGTCAATATCAGGGAACGGGCCTAGGGTTGGCGTTAACCAAACGCCTTGTCGAACTCCATCACGGTCGGGTGGGTTTAACCAGTGAAGTGGGGGTGGGTAGTTGTTTTATGATTGATTTACCCTATCAGACGGCGGCGGTCTTTCCCCAACAGATTCACCCTGAGGGGGATTTAAATACTGAACCAACACCCTCGATGCCCGCTGCTGCGCCCTTGCTGTTATTAGCAGAGGATAATGAAGCAAATATCAGCACCATTTCCAGTTATTTAATCGCCAAGGGCTACCAGATTGAAATAGCCAAGCATGGTCAGGAGGCCATTGATCAGGCGATCGCCCTATGTCCAGATTTGATTTTGATGGATATTCAAATGCCGGGCATGGATGGATTAACAGCGATGCAACAGATCCGTAAAATCCCGGAGTTGGCCACAACACCGATCATCGCCCTCACAGCTTTAGCCATGGAAAGTGATCGCGATCGCTGCATTGCCGCCGGAGCTAATCAATACTTAAGCAAGCCAGTCAAACTAAAACAGCTAACTCTCGCCATTCAGGGGCTGTTGGCCCCCTGCTCTACCCCGTAAGGTTAAGGGCCTGTTCTTCAGTCCATCAATGTTCTACTGTGTGAATTCAATGACCCAGGATCTAGAACCCTTCTTTGGATTAACCCTCAATCTACTCTGTATTGCCGATGTTGAGGGGCGGTTTATCCGCGTCAATCGCTCCTGGGAGACCGTCTTGGGCTATACACGCGCCGACCTGGAAGGGCAAATTCTCTTAGATTTCGTCCATCCCGAAGACCACGCCCCCACCATTGCCGCCATTGAGCGCCTCAAGGGACAGGAAACGGTGGAAGGTTTTGTCAATCGTTATCGCTGTGCCGATGGTCATTATGTTCACCTGGAATGGTACACCCAACCCTGCGGCCCTCTCCTCTATGCTGTCGCCCGGGATCTTACCCGCCAACAGGAAATTGACCAGGCGCTACAAAAGCGCGAAGCCCACCTGCAAACCGCCCAACGGATCGCCCACCTCGGCAGTTGGGAGTTTGACGTGACCAGCGGCGCAATCACTTGGTCCGATGAAGTGTTTCGGCTCTTGGGGCGGGATATTGCCCTCGGGCCACCGAACTATGAGGAACTGCTGCAAATCTATCACCCTGAAGATCAGATTTATCATAATCAAGTGGTGGGGGAGGCGATCGCCACCGGCAAACCCTACGATTTAGAATGTCGCGTTTGCCACCAAGATGGCCACCTCACCTACATCCAAGCCCGAGGGGAACCCCTATTCGATGCCCAGGGAAAAGTGACGGCCATCATCGGCACCGTCTTGGATATCACCGAGCGTAAAACCCACGAAACAGATCTACTCAAACTCACCCAACAACTGACCGCTTCTAACGAAGAACTCGAAGCCTTTGCCTATTCCGTATCCCACGATCTCCGCGCCCCCCTCCGCGCCATTAACGGCTTCAGTCAAGCCCTTTTAGAGGACTATGGCCATCAGTTCGACGAAATCGCCCAGGATTACTTTGATCGCATCCGCCATAACATTGGCCGCATGAGCGACCTGATTGACGATCTCCTCGCCCTGTCGCGGGTCTCGCGCTCCGACCTCAAACCTGAACCCATTGATCTCAGCACCTTGGCCGCAAACCTGATCCAGGATTTGCGAATTCAAGATCCCCACAGAGAGGCTGAAGTAATCATTGCACCGAATCTCAGCATCGCAGCGGATCCGACTTTAATCGGTATCCTCTTAAGCAATTTGCTGGAAAATGCCTGGAAATTCACCAGCCATCACCCCAAAACTCGCATCGAGTTGGGGGTTATGCCCGGAGAAACCTCCCCCATTTATTTTGTGCGGGATGATGGGGCCGGGTTTGATATGAAATACGGCAAGATGCTGTTTGGCGTATTCCAACGCCTCCACAACACCGAAGAATTTCCCGGTACGGGTATCGGTTTAGCCTCAGTACAAAGAATCGTCCGCCGTCATGGGGGAGAAATTTGGGCAGAGTCAGCCGTTGAACAGGGGGCGACATTTTACTTTACCATTCCCTAATCAGGAGGGTTGCCCCTCTGGCCAAACAAACAAAAAGTATCCCTATGGTTTCCCTCCGTCCGATTATTCTGGTTGAAGACAATCCCGACGATGAACGGTTGACTTTGCGATCGCTCCGTCGCAGTCAAGTCACCAACCCAATTTTAATTGCCCGCAACGGCGAAGAAGCATTAAATTTGATTTTTAATACTCAACCTTTACCCCTCGTGGTTTTACTAGATTTAAAACTACCTAAGCTCAATGGCTTAGATGTTTTGCGGGCCATTCGCGCCAATGCACAGTTTAAAACCCTACCCGTAGTGGTTTTAACCTCCTCCAGTGAAGAACCGGATATTATTGAAAGCTATAATTTAGGAGCAAATAGCTATGTGCGTAAGCCCGTTGATTTTGAGGAATTTGCCCAAGCTGTCACCCAACTGGGTCTGTATTGGGCCCTCATCAACGAGGCAATACCGCGAGATCACCCTAGGAAATAATTATGGCTGAACTGTTGCATCTGCTATTAATTGAAGATTCGGATGATGATGCCCAGTTACTGCTGCGAATCATGCGGCGGGCTGGATTTGATCTGGTTTGGGAACGGGTGCAAACAGCTCAAGCCTTTGAGGAGGCTCTATCCCATCAACCCTGGGAGGTGATTGTCTCCGATTATCACCTCCCCAGTTTTGATGCCCCCACCGCCTTAGCAATCCTCAATGCCAGCCAACGGGATATTCCCTTTCTGGTGGTGTCGGGAACCATCGGGGAAAAGTTGGCTGTGGACATGATGAAAGCGGGAGCCAGCGATTACCTGATGAAGGGGAATTTAGCCCGATTGCCCGAGGCCATCCGCCGCGAGGTGAGGGAGGCCAACACTCGCGCTGAACGTCGGCAGGCAGGGCAAGCCTTACGGGAGAGTGAGCGCCGCAGTCGTGCGGTGTTAATGGCCATTCCCGACTTAATGTTTCGGGTGGGAGCCGATGGGGTCTATCGTGGTTTGGTGACGGCGGATCGTTCCGGGGATCTTTTGCCTGTTGATCTTGACCCCACCGGGCAATTAATGGCAACCCTGCTGCCCGCAGATGTAGCAGAACGCCAGAACTACTACCTCCAGAAAGCCATGGCAACAGAGGAATTGCAGATCTATGAGCAAGTCGTCTGGATCAATGATCGCTGGCAGGATGAAGAAGTGCGGGTGGTGAAAAGTGGCGAAGATGAAGTGTTATTTATGGTGCGCGATATTAGCGATCGCAAGCAGGCGGAGCGGCAACTACATCGCCTCAACCAAGAACTAGAAATCAAGGTCGCCGAACGGACAGCGGAACTCCAAAAACGAGAAGCCGAACTCCAAAAACTCTCCGACCGATTGACCCTGGCTTTAAAATCTGCCTCCATGGGCTGTTGGACTTGGCAGCTAACTGACAATACCCTGATCTGGGATGAACGGATGTGCGAGCTTTACGGCCTCCCTCCCCATAGCAATGTTACCTATGAGCAATGGCAGGAATATGTCCATCCGGAGGATCTGCCACGCTTAAGTGAGTATCTCACCAAGGTTCTCAACAGTGAGCGGGAATGCAATACTCAATTTCGGATTATCTTACCCAATGGTCAGGTTCGCCACCTCAGAACCCATGGGGTATTGGTGCGGGATGAGGCGGGTCGTCCCCTCACCATGACGGGGCTAAACATCGATATTAGCGAACAGGAAGCAACACTACAGGAACGCGATCAAGCCGAACAAGACCTCCGAACCTCTCAACAGTTTTTACAAACGGTACTGGACACATTTCCCCTGGCAGTTTTTTGGAAAAATTGCAACCTTGAATATGTGGGCTGTAATTCCAAGTTTGTCAAGAGTTTAGGGTTAGATTCTCCGGAAGCGGTGATTGGCAAGGATGATTTTGACTTTTATGATGATTCAGAAGCCCTGACCTATCGGGCGGTTGATCGCCAGGTCATTGAGTCAGGATTACCAATCCTGAACGTGATCAAAGAAGTTGTTTTTGCCGATGGAACATTACATTGGTTGGAAATCAACAAATTGGCGCTGCGGGATTGGTGTAGCAACATTATTGGTGTGGTGGGAACTTTTCAGGATATTACCGATCGCAAAATGTCTCAGATTCAACTGGAAAAAACCAACAGGGAGTTAATTCGCGCCACCCGCCTTAAAGATGAGTTTCTTGCCAATATGAGCCATGAACTTCGCACCCCCCTCAATGCCATTTTAGGGATGACAGAGGGACTACAGGAAGAAATCTTTGGTCTTTTAAATGATCAACAATTGAGTGCGCTAAAAACCGTAGAGCGCAGTGCCTTGCACCTGTTGTCATTGATTAATGATATTTTGGATGTGGCCAAAATTGAATCCGGGCAAATGGAGTTAGAATTGGCACCAACGGCCATTGCATCTCTCTGTCAATCCAGTATGGCGTTCATTAAACAGCAAGCCTTGAAAAAGCGGATTCAAGTTGCACTGAATCTGCCCTCAGACTTTCCAGATATTGTGCTAGATGAGCGGCGGATCCGTCAAGTCCTCATTAACCTCCTGAGTAATGCAGTGAAGTTTACGTCTGAAGGGGGGCAGATCACATTAGAGGTTACACCCATTCAAGATTCAGAGGCAGAAAAAAACTATCTGCAGTTTTCCGTCCTCGATACAGGGATTGGGATTAGCGAAAAGGATCGCGGTAAACTCTTTCAGCCTTTCATGCAAATTGATAGTGCTCTCAACCGTCAATATCAAGGAACAGGGTTGGGTTTAGCATTAACTAAGCAAATTGTTGAACTCCATGGTGGGCGAGTCAGTTTAACCAGTGAGGAAGGGGTGGGGAGTTGCTTTATGATCGATTTACCCTATGAGGCGACTCAGCTTTTTTCTCAATGTCAGGATACTGAAGTTGATCCCCCATCCCCTAGGAAAGTGGCTAAAGATGCCATCGTCAGCCCTTTGCTGTTGTTGGCGGAGGATAATGAAGCGAATATTAGCACTATTTGTAGTTATTTGAAGGCGAAGGGCTACCGGATTGAGGTGGCGAAAAATGGTCAAGAGGCGATTGATCAGGCTGTTGCCTTGTTTCCAGATTTAATCCTCATGGATATTCAAATGCCAGGACTGGATGGACTGGAAGCGATGAGACGAATTCGGTTGATTCCGGAATTACAATCCACGCCGATTATTGCCTTGACAGCGTTGGCGATGGAGAGCGATCGCCAACGCTGTTTAGCCGCCGGGGCCAATGAATACCTGAGTAAGCCTGTGCGCCTCAAGGAGCTAGCACAACTGATCCCACAGTTGCTCTCAGGGGATGCCGTTAAGGAATAGGGCAAAAAGTTCGTCGCCATGGCTCTGCCCCGTAACGATGCCGCCAAGCGTATTGAGCAACCTGCGGCACGTCGGCGATAAACTACAAACGGATTCTTCTTTTTCTTTTGGGGATGACATTGTCAGGAATATGCCAATATTTTAAAGCCTGCGACATACTATAACTTAACAGTTTTTCATCTTGTTGATTGAGGGTATAGGTTTTAAATTCCTGGGGATTGAGTTTCATGGCTTTGATAATTTCACAACCCAAAGACTGGGCAAGAAATGGTATAACTGCATTGCCAATTTCCCTAAAACCATGCCAAATTGTATTGTGGAAACGAAACCAATCTGGAAAGGTATGGAGCCTCGCCGCTTCCCGAACAGTAATACATCTAGGGATGGCATAATTTATCGGTCTAGGGGCTGTATGTGAACCCTTATCGCTACTTGTTCCAGCCCTTAATGTATTGCATTGTCCATCGGCGGACAACTTAAAAAATCTACTCACCGGCTCCACTGTTCCTGGACTAGTCACTGCAAAGCGATCGGAGGATTTTTCACTGTGGTTTGATCCAATATGACCATAAACTCGATGAGAAACTGTGCGAGTATGGCAAAGATTAAATCTTCCACTGGGTTGAAGAGCAAAGCTTTTCCTAAACCCTGAATAATCTAATTTTGAGGAATCTATACCCTGATCACTTTCGATATAAACATGGTGTTTGATCAGATCACCAATGGCTTCCTCACAGGTTGCCATGGATTGATCCTTGAATACAAAGGATTCCCCTGGGTTTGTTGCTGAATGGGTTTTCTCTGGATAAATGGCTGGATTAACATCTAATCTTGACCCAATGAGAATTAGTCTTTTTCGGTTTTGTGGCGCACCATAATCGGATGCGTTTAAAATTGCAACAGGTTTTTGTACTGAATAGCCAATGCTTTCAAATTCGGCAATTAATTCTGCTAAGATTGTTTTCTGTTGACCAGAGGCAATGCCGGGGACATTTTCAAATAAAAAGTATTTAGGTTTGATTGCTTTGATCATCCGCAAATATTCAAACACCAGGGAATTTCTGGGATCATTAAGCTGCCTTTTGCCCATGTGGGAAAAACCTTGGCAAGGTGGCCCCCCTGCTATTAAATCAATTTCAGGATCAAAACCCTGACTCTCTAATGCTTGCAGTAAATCTTTGGCTTGTAGCTCGGCAATGTCTTTGCAAACACTCACTCCGTAGGGAAAATTAAAATGGTGTACCAATGTATGAATCGGATCAAGTTCAACAGCAATGGCAATATCAAATCCCGCAGCTTCTAAGCCTAGAGACATGCCGCCACACCCTGCAAAAAGATCGATCGCTACGGGTCGTTTCATGGTTAACTGCACAAAAATTGATCAAAAAAGAAAGCCATACTGAGGGGTATTGTTTCGTTCACCCCAAGGCCGTCCCTTAGTTTACCAGCGATCGCCCCGTTGCTTTCTACTTAATCATTCGTTGCCAAAATGGTATCGAGGACAAAACCGGGGGGATTGTCCCCTATAAGTAGGAAAGGCAAGCACAAATGCGCCTTGCCTGTCCCCTTATCGTGAATGCCGATGTTAACTCACTTTTCCCCCCAACGCTTGGCTCCCCTGGCTCTGGCCTGCTCCCTGCTTGTTGCCCCCTTCGCCCTCCCTGCTTGGGCCCAAGAACAGCGATCGCGCCTCCTCACCGTCACCGGAACCGGCGTCGAAATGATCCCGACAACAATCACGCGGGTGCGCCTGGCGGTGGAAGTGCGGGGCGAAGATGCGGCGGTGGTGCAGCGGGAGGTGGCCCGTCAAACGGCTCAGGTGATTGCATTGTTGCGATCGCAGGGTGTGGAACGGCTCCAAACCACAGGTCTCAGCCTCCAACCCCGCTACGAATCCCGCCAAAATCAGAACGAACCCCGCTTAGTGGGCTATATCGGCTCCAATAGTGTGGCCTTTCGCATCGCCAGCGATGCCGCTGGCGATCTGATTGATCGGGCGGTGGGAACCGGTGTCACCCGTATTGATGGCGTGGAATTCCTGGCCACCGATGCCGCCATTGAAGCCGCGAAGGCAGAAGCCCTGCGCCAAGCCACCGCCAATGCTCGGGCTGAGGCGGCGATCGTTTTGCAGTCCCTAGGACTACGGGAGCAGGAAATCACTGGGATTCGGATTAATCATGGGGGGGGAGATTTTAGTCCCCGGATGCAGGCCAATACCATGGCCTTTGAAGCCGCTGATGCCATTGTGGGGGGCGATCAAACGGTGCGGGCCTCCGTAACGCTGGAAATCCGCTATTAGACCGGTGGAGCCGGATGATGGGGGGTGGCTAAACCGCTATGATGGGCTATGCAAGACCGGGGAAGGAGAGCCATTGCGCGTGAAAATTTGTTGTGAAACTCGATCAATGCAAACCCGTGACGGTCTGCGCCTTGATGCGGATATCTATCGCCCGGAGGATGAGGGGGATTATCCGGTGTTGTTGATGCGCCAACCCTACGGCCGGGCCATTGCCTCCACGGTGGTTTACGCGCCCCCCCAATGGTATGCGGCCCAGGGTTATCTGGTGGTGATTCAAGATGTGCGGGGCCGGGGGAGTTCAGAGGGGACTTTTGATCCCTTCTACTATGAAGGGGAAGATGGGGAGGATGCTGTGGCTTGGGCTGCCTCCCTGCCGGGGAGTACCGGGGACGTGGGGATGTATGGGTTTTCCTATCAGGGGATGACCCAACTCTATGCCGCTGAACGTCGGCCACCGGCCCTCAAGGCCATCGCCCCCGCCATGGTGGGTTATGACCTCTATCGGGATTGGATCTATGAAAATGGGGCCTTTTGCCTCCAGGCCAATCTGGGTTGGGCGGTGCAGTTGGCGGCGGAGGCGGCCCGGCTCCAGGGCGATCGCCCCGCCTTCGAGAGCCTCTACACCGCATCTCGCCATCTCCCCTTCTATAGTCCCCCCCACCACTTCATTGAAAGCCTCCATAAATACGCCCCCTTTTATTTCGACTGGCTCCAACACCCCCACCCCGATGACTATTGGCAGAGCCGCCAACCCCAGTTAATGGGGGTAGATTTGCCGATGCTCCACATTGGCGGTTGGTATGATC
>RECT01000187.1 GCA_007693875.1 Spirulina sp. DLM2.Bin59 | reverse complement strand
CGGTTCCCGCATTTTACGCGCCATCACCGCCGCCCTCGCCGCCGCCGCCATCATTGCCGCCTGGCAAGAGCAACAAACCAAAATGTAGGGGCGTTGGCATAAGCCTGCCGGAGGCACAAAAATTTTTCGCCCCCATGCCCATTTCTGGGAAAGCGGTGAGAGCAACTAAACCATATCCTTGAGGATTTCCGAAGCCTGTTGGAGTTGTTGCGTCCCCATCCGGGTTTGGCGAATCCCGTTGGCGGTTTCCTTTGCCCCTTGGTTAATACTATTCATCGCCTGCACCACCTGCTCAATAGCCGTCACCTGCTGCTTAATATTCAGGGAAATTTGCTGATTATTGATCACGACATTATTGACGGCATCGGCAACCCCAGCGAAAGCAGAGGCTGTTTGTTGGGTACTCTGAACACTAATTTCTACGGTTTTCGTCCCTTCATCCGTGACCATCACCGTTGAATTAATCGCGTGTTGAATATCCGTCACCAAATCATTGATTTTTTGGGCTGATTGCTTACTTTGATCCGCCAGCTTGCGAATTTCAGAAGCCACCACCGAGAAGCCTTTGCCATGCTCCCCCGCCCGCACCGCTTCCACCGCCGCATTCAGGGCCAACATATTGGTTTGATTGGCTAAATCTGACACCAATTGGGAAATATTGCCGATTTGCCCCGTTTGCTCGCTGAGGTGCAAAATTTGCTCGGCGATCGCACTCACCTTATCCCGTAGTACCGTAATCCCTTCCAGGGTTTGGCCCACCGCCGCCGTCCCCCCATCGGTGAGATTGAGGGCCTGTTGAGCCGCAATGGTGGCGGCCTCCGCCTGTTGGGAGGATTGCCGCGAAGACGCGCCCAATTCATCCATGGTGGTGGTGGTTTCGCTCACGGAAGCAGCCTGTTGGCTGGCGGTGCGCTCCTGCTGTTCAACGGTGGCGGCAATTTCCGTGGTGGAGGAGGCGAGGGTGTTGGCGGTTTCGTTAAGGCGTTGGGTAATGTTGCGAATGATCCAAATGGAAGCAATGATCGCAATGGCGATGGATAACAGAGCCGAACCCACCACCACCGCTACCAACGTATCGAGAGTGCCGCGTTGATTGTCAAGGTTCAAATTCACCAGGGCAGCTTCCCGCTGTTTGATGGTTTCAAGGATTTCGGTTAAATCGGTAATTTGTTCCCGGCCACGGTTTTGTTGCCAAAAAGCGATGGATGCCTCACGCTCATTTTGATTAATCACCTCCCACAGGCGATCATTACCCTGCTTATACACATCCATCCGTTGCTGTAATTCCACCAAATTATTGCGCTGCTCTAGATCCACCAGGATCGTGTTCATTTCATTCAACAGGCCATCCACATCCCGAACGGCTTGATCATAAACACGACGGGATTCTAGATCCGCATCCAACAGTGCCCCCCGAATCGTCCGGGACATGATCTGAACATTCACCGCCAGATCACCAATGCGCTCGGAAATCTCGACGCGACGGGTGATCCCTTCTTCCCCAACGCGCACCATCTGCACATTCAAAAATACGGCAACAGCGGACATGAGGGAAAGGACAATGGGAATGGCATAGCCACCAATAATCCAGGTTCGGACTTTAAATCCCCGTAATTGATTTTCAAGTAGGATATTGGCGCGGGAATGGTCGGAGGGGGAGGAGAACTTATTCATCATGACCTCAATTAAAAAAAGATGGAAAATATTTTGCGTTGATATTTTGGGTGGAAAAACTTCAGGAAAATATTGCCTTTAGTCATTATTCGCGATTCTCTTAGGATTCATCCACCACAAGCTGCCCTTGACTGAAGAGTTTAGGCAAGGATAAGATGCTCATCATCCGGCCTTGGTAGGGGGTTTCACCATCAATGTACTCATCACTAATACCGTGAATCGCTGTGGGGACGGGGCAAATCTCCTCCGGGTTGAGCAACACCACATCAAGAATTTCCGTAATCACCACCCCCACCACCAAATCTTCACAATCAATGATCATCGCTTGTTGTAAATTTTTGCTGTCTTGCAAAAGGGTACGGTTAGCAATTACGGGCGGCAAATTTAGCACAGTAGCAATATCAATGAGCGTGACGATTTCCCCCCGGAGATTGACATTGCCGATGATGTGGGGCGGAGCGCAGGGAATCGGGGTGATCCGTTTAATTTCTGTAAATTCCCGCACAATGCCCAGATCAATACCAAATAACTCCGAACCGAGGCAAATGACCGCCAGAGAGGCTCGGCCGCGATGGTCTTGGCTGTCGGGTAATTGGCGCAGATGGTCAGCGCGATCGCGCAGCACCTGCCGCTCCTCAGGGGTGGCATGGGAGAAAAACTGCCGTTGCTGTTGCAATTGACTCTCTAAATCCCCCAGGGTTTGGCGGAGATGATCAACCCCCTCAGCGGTGAGGGAAAACAGATCCTCCACACCATGGCGGGCCCGTTCCGGGGGATGGAGCAACACCTGGGGACTAAGGATGACGATCAGATCCTCTCCACTGTGGGCGATGCCGGTCTGAACCGGATTTTGCTCCTGTTCCCAGCGATAGCGGGCTTGGGTGGTGATGTCGCGGCTGCTGAGCGATCGCACATCCTCTACATGATTCACCAAAATGCCAAACCGATGGGCCTCATCCTGGAGGATGATAATCCGATCGCTGAGGCGATAGGGTTGGGGTTGATACCCCAGGCGTAAATTCACATCCATCACCGGAATCACCTCCCCTCGGAGATTCAGCACCCCGACAATATAACGGGGGGCCTCTGGCACTGGGGTCAGTTCCGGCAAAAAGAAAATTTCATCCACCACCAAGGTATCTAAACCGTAGTAGGTTTGGTTAATCCCAAAAATCAAGTAGGTGGTTTGCCCTGTGGTCAGGGTATCGGCCATCACGATATCAGCCATTGTCAATCACCACAATGAAAATCTTAATCATTACAAAATATGAACTTCAATCAAATAATGTTGATTAATCCTGCTTTATTTGACCGAATTTAACACCCTGAATTTATTTTATCGCAAAACCTCAGTAGAGGCGAAAAATCTTTCCCTGACGCGGGCAGCGTCACGGCTGACGTACCATCCCCTGATGCAGGGTCTATTGGGAGTTATTCACTCAATAAATTAGCGGGATCAATCTGCTCAATCAAGTCCTCAACTGTTAAATTTAACCGTTGATCAACTCGACTTTGTGGTGGCAATTGTTGCAATAAAGCCAAGGCAGTTTGGCGCATTTTTTGCCCCCGATCAGGATTGCCTTCTTGGTCATAAAGTTGACTGAGTTCATAATAAGCAAGAATTGCCGTCGGCTCCAGGTAAATGATTTTTTTGAACAACTGCTTTGCTCCTTCATTATCTCCCTGTTCTTCGGCAATTTGCGCCATCAGGTAATAAATTGCAATAGACAGGGGTTCAATTTTGAGAGCCTGTTGACAGGTGGCGATCGCCTCCTCATATTTTCCAGAGTTGGCCTCCAGTTGCGCCTTCAGGAGATGAGCCGCAAAATTACGGCGATCCTGGGCTAACACCGCCTCAATTTTTTGGCGCGATCGCCGGTAATTCTTCTGCTGCAGGCAAAATTCTGCCTCCGTGAGCAAATCTGCCAAACTGGGGGGGGGAGCCGTTGGGGGCATCGCCACAGGCACAACCACCGGAGGCACAGGCCGCAGGCGAGGTTCAGAGATTACCGGTGGGGGCAGGGGGACGGGGGACTTCACCCGCTGGCGATCGCGCCGTTGATAGATCACCGATTCGGGAAATAGATGACTCTGGAAAGCGGCTAAATCCTGGCCGTATAGTTCCGCATGACCCGTCATCAGATAACCATGGGGGGTTAAGGCTCGATGGAAAGTCGCTAAAGCCGTTGTAATCGCATCGGGGGAAAAATAGATAAACACATTCCGACAGACAATCAGATCAATCTGGCCAATGGCAATTTGTCGAGCCATGGGTTTAGCCAGATTGAACGCCTCAAACCGCACCATCTTGCGAATGCGCTGATCCAATTGGAATCCGTCGCCACAGGGTTGGAAATACCGCTCTCGGATCATCGGGGCGAGCGATCGCAACGACCATTGGGGATAATAACCCTCACGGGCCCGGTCTAACGCCATGGGATTAATATCCGTCCCCAGCACCTCATATTCCCAACCCTGCTCATGGGCCAACAGTTGCCGCAACAAAATCGCGAGGGAATAGGGTTCCTCCCCCGTTGAACACCCCGCACTCCAAATCCGCAACTGTCGTTCTTGGCGTTTCATCGCAATCAGCCGGGGCAGTAATACCTGCTCGAGGAGTTGGAATTGCCCGTGATCTCGAAAAAAATAGCTTTCCACATTGGTGATCATCACCGTCAATTCCCGCCATTCCTGGCGGCTTTGGTCTGTCAAACCCGTGAGGTGGGCATAATAATCCTCAGGACGCGGTATCCGGAGCTTAATCATCCGCTGACCCAGTTTACGCGCAAACTCGCTATAGTCCTGTTCACGAATCCGAATACCCGTCCGTTCATCGATCAATTCAATGAAGGGATACAACCAATGTTCCGGTAGAGTCAGTTGTGAAAATGCCATAGCCGCAGAGAAAAAAAGCATAGTAGAGGTTTAAAAAAAAAATAAAGTGTCAACAGCGTTATTTTTGATGCAGTTCAGCGGGGGGTTGAACGGGAATTTGAATAATAAACGATGTGCCGACTCCTGGGGTAGAATCACAGGTGATGCGACCATGGTGTTTCTCGACAATAATTTGATAACTAATGGCCAGACCAAGGCCAGTGCCTTTTCCCACGGGTTTAGTGGTAAAAAATGGATCAAAAATATGGCTAACTGTCTCACTAGACATCCCTGAGCCATTATCCTGAAGCCGAATCAAGGCATCTCCTAGGGGTTCACCCTCTTCGCTTTCAGGATTATCCGGATCAGGAATAAACTCCGTCGAGATCGTAATTTGCCGAGGTTCAGGTTCATCATCCATCGCATCAATGGCATTGGCTAAAATATTCATAAAGACTTGATTGAGTTGCCCCGCATAGCAATCTACCGGGGGTAGATCACCATAGTTTTTAATAATTTCAATTTCAGATCGATTCCCCCTGGCTTTGAGGCGATTGTGTAAAATTAGCAGGGTATTATCTAGGCCCTCATGGATATCCACTGGCTTCATTTCTGCCTGATCTAAGCGGGAGAAATTCCGTAGGGATAGGACAATTTGCCGAATGCGCTCCGCACCAATTTGCATCGAAGCCAAGGTTTTTGGCAGATCTTCAATAATAAAATCCAGATCAATTTCATCTTCTAACTCACTTAATTTTTTATTGTCGGGGAGATATTGGCGATAGGTTTCCACCAAATGCACCAAATCATTGACATATTCACTGGTGTAACTCAAGTTACCGGAAATAAAATTAACAGGATTGTTGATTTCATGGGCAATGCCGGCGATCATTTGCCCTAGGCTAGACATTTTTTCGGTTTGGATCAGTTGGGCTTGGGTGCGTTTCAGTTCCTGGAGGGTGAGTTCAATTTGCTGGGCTTGGGTTTGGGCGGCAAGGGCGGCGGCGCGGGTTTGGGCGAAGAGTTCCGCTTGATCAATGGCGAGGGCCAGTTGATCCACGACGGCCTGGAGCAGTTCAATTTCCTGCTCGCTCCAATGGCGCACCCCTTGCCGCTGACTACAGGCGATCGCCCCTAAATGATCCGATCGCGTTTTCAGGGGCAGCAACAGCAGGGACTGAATTTCTAAATCCTGCAACAAATCCATTAACCCTTGACCATCCTTGGGGTTGAGGAAGGGTAGCGGTGGCGGATGTTGAATGTCATCAATCCTTAATAATCGCTGTTGGCCAATTTGCTCGGCGAGAACGGTTAACCGTTCCGGGGGACAGGTGGCGATCGCCTGGCCACAGTGATCCTCCACTCCCGCCTCATGGCTTACCATGAGACTGACGGTTTCCCCCTCCGTCCAACACCATAGATAGGTGCAGCAATCCACCTTCAGTAGTTGACGAATCTCATGGACGGCGGTATCGAGGATGGTATTGAGGTCGAGGGAATTGCGGATCTGATTGGCGAGGCGAAAGAGTAACGCTTCCCGGCGGGAGAGCAAGGCGGTGCGGGCCCAACAGCGGTCAATATCAATGGCCAAGCTATCCGCCAAGGACTCTAACCCCTCATAAACCAAGGGCCGCAAAGGTTGATAAGTCCAAAGGGCCAAGACCCCAATGAGGCGATCGTCTAACACCATCGGATAACCGACAAAATGGAGTTTGGTGGGGAGTTTTGCCGGGGGAGTGCCCAGATCACAAAAAATGCTGTCGTTGTTTTGATGGGGGCGATGCACTGCCACCGCGCCGGATTGGAGGGGGTCACCAAAGGCTGGAAACACCAGATCAACAATGGGTTTTTGGGTTTGGGCGATCGTCCCGATGATTGAATGATCTAGGGTTAAAACCGGCGACTGAAAAAGGAGAGAACCGAGGAGCGGCTCGCTGGTTTCACCGTTGTAGCTGAATCCCTGGCGTTCTAAATACTGAGCTTGGGTGTTGTAGACCCAAATGGCGGCGATCGCCCCATCCAATTCATCAATAATCGCGTCGGTGCAGTATTGCAAACTCTCCGCTAAACCATGGGCATGGACTAAAAACCGGCTCACCCGCCCCATCAGATGCCCCAAGCGGGCCTGCTCCATCACATCCACTTCCACCTGCTTGCGATCGGAGATGTCCCGCAAAAAGACTAAGATCCCGCCCTTTTCTCGCTGAATTTGGACATTGAGCCAACAGTTTCCCAAAGTAGAAAATGCCTCAAAATGAGACAGCCCTCCCTGGGTCATAATCCGTCGATACTCAGATTCAAAGCTAGTTCCTAGGAGTTGAGGAAACAGTTCCCAAAAATCGTTGCAAATGAGTTCCCCTTTCGACCGCCTAAACAAGACTGTTGCCGCAGTATTGGCCATGACAAACCGCCATTGTTCATCCAGACGAAAGACAATATCAGAAGTATTTTCAAACACGGTATCGTCCATAAAATTGATAATCACCTTTAGACTCCTAGGCAGCAATGAACAGCATGATGTAACTTTGGCTCAATGGTTTCAACGCTACGGTGGAAAAATCATCAATTCGTCATTTTTACAGTGGTAATCGAGTGGAAAAAATTTTCCAATCGGGAGCTCATTTTTGTTGTTTGTTAATTGTAACAATTTTAACAAATGGCAACCCTAACATTGACATGCGCCGCCTTGCACCCAGAGATCGCTGGCATCGCGCTACCCTAATTATCCGTGCTACGGGCACAATTACAGGGACTTTGGCCAAATCTCGTTCGATTCCTTAACGAATTGTTAGAAAAATAATAATACCAATCCCCGATTTAGGTGCAGGATCAAAGGGAAGGGGGTAGACCCTGGGCAGGGCTGGCAATTTTGCCGGACTCGACGGTTAATTGTTGAGCGGATTGCTGCCAAGCTGCATCAAAACCTGCCAAGTGGGTGGTGGTGATCACCGTTTGGAAACGGTCTTGAATGGCGGCGAGGAGGTGATTTTGCCGCTGTAAGTCCAACTCGGCGAGGACATCATCAAGCAGCAGTAGGGGCGGTTCTCCCGTCACGGTTTCGATCAGGTGGAGCTCTGCGAGTTTAATCGCTAGGACAAGTGTCCGCTGTTGCCCTTGGGAAGCGTAGGCGCGGGCGGGAATGTCATTGATGCAGAGTTCAATCTCATCCCGGTGGGGGCCGACGACGGTTGTGCCCCGCTGAGTTTCCACCCTTTGCCGTTGTTGGATCCGGTCAAAAAAGGCCTGTTGCACCTGTTGGGGGTCGTCCTCTTGCCAAGGCACATTGGGACAGTAGGTTAAGGTGAGGGTTTCCGGTTGGCTGCTGCCGCTAATTTCGCTGTGCCAGGCCTGGGCTAAGGGGGCGAGGCGTTGGAGGACGCGGGCGCGGCGGCGGGTAACCCGGGAGCCATGGGCAGCCAGTTGGGCATCCCAGAGGGCTAATTCTTGGGGGGCTAGGGTCTGTTCACCCCGATGGCGGCGCAGGAGGGCGTTGCGTTGCCGGAGGACATGGGTATATTGCTGGAGAATATGGGCATAGACGGGCTCTAACTGAACGACGAGATCATCTAACCAACGGCGGCGATCGTCCGGTGTGCCCCGCACCAAATCGAGATCAAGGCTGGAAAACTGAACGGCGTTGAGGGTGCCGAGGGCATCAAGTTGTCGCTTGAGGGGTTCGCAGTTGCGGCTGAGGGTGCGGCGGCCGGGGTGGCGCAACGTACAGCCCAGTTCAACGGTGCTGTACCGTTGGGCAATGGTGGCGTTGATCTGGCTGATGTCGGTGCTGTGGTGGATCAGGTCACGATCGCGGCTGCTGCGGTGGCTCTTGAGGGTGGCCAGGAGTTCGATCGCCTCCAGCAGGTTGGATTTCCCCTGGGCATTGTTGCCGAGAATAATCGTTTTTGGGGCGGTAAACGTCAGGGCCTGATCGCGGTAGTTCCGAAAATTGCGGAGATGGAGGTGTTGAAGATACATCGGGGGCGATCGCCGTCGGAGTAACCAAAGAGGGGCATGGTTTCAGCATACCCTCTCACCGATCTCTGCGATCGGTTTAGCCCTTGGGTTAAGATTGATGGGCCCCTCGCAATCCAGAATCATGATCCGGCGGTTGGCTCCCTCCTTTCTGTTCGCACTGTCCCTCTGGGCGGTGGGTTTTCCCCCACAGCCCAGCGTTGCCCAATGGCTTCCCGAACCCCAGCAACGCATCCCCCCCCTCACGCCCAACGCGCCGCCCCCAAACCTC
>RECT01000289.1 GCA_007693875.1 Spirulina sp. DLM2.Bin59 | reverse complement strand
AGTCGGTAGAGCAGAGGACTGAAAATCCTCGTGTCGGCGGTTCAAATCCGCCTCCCGGCATCCCCCCCAAAACCTAGACCCCCTAACAGTCTCCACGATTCCGTTAGGGGGCTTGGTTTTGGGAACATTAGCTAGGGCTGGCTAGGGTTTGGATATCGTTTGGATACTTTTCGGCCTCCCAAGCGAGGGGGTGATTTTGACGATCCTTTGATGATCATGGCCAGTTGTTAAAAAAATCCCCGCAAAATTTCCACCATCCGAGGATCATGGCAAGGTGGAAAGAAAGCCACAGCCTTAGGAGGCGCGAAAATGTCCGAATTTTTAGATTTCCTTAAACATAAGTACGCCTACGTTGCCATTGGAGCCTTTAAGCCCGGTCGGTTCAACGAAGCAGAACAACTGTTTGTTAAGGCCGTTTCCACCTATAGCGAAGGGTTTGAGGGGGCTTACCTCCTCCAAAAACCCGGCACCGATGAAGGGATTGCCGTGATTTTTTGGGACAACCTTGAAGATATGGATGCCAACCGCAGCGATCTCCACGAAGCCCTGATTCAAGAAATGGGCCATTTATTTGCCGCTGCCCCCGAAACCTGCTTCTACGAAGTCGCCAGCGAAGTTCAGCCCAAAGCCAAGGCTTAACTCACCAGCCCCAAGTTCCCGCATTGCCCTTGAAGGGGCCGACAATATCGGCGGTGATCCAGCCGCCGTAAAAATCCCCGGCTTGGGCTTGTACCTTTTCCCCATCCACATAACAGGCTTCCATCCGGCCGGGGTAAAGGGCGATCGCCTCCGCAATGACGGCAAAATTCGGGGTCGGCTCCGGATACTGCCAAGCGGCATTAACCAACACCTGATCCCCCACCGTGATCGTGTAGTACCGCGCCCAACCCTTCCATTCACAAAAAGATTGCTGATCCGTGGGGGTGAAATAGTCCATCTGGATATCGGCGATGGGGATGTAGTAAACCGGGGGATGGCTGGTTTCTAAAACCCGATGGGTGCGATCGCTATCGGCGATCGCCACCCCATTACAAATCACCTGAATCCGTTTCGGGCTGGGTTGGACGATCGCCGGCCGGGGATAGTCCCAGACGGATTCTTGGCCGGGTTGGGGTTGGATGGGACGGGGGCGGGGGGAGAGCATGGGGGTAGAAGTGAGTTGTATCGTTGGATTTCTGTAGGGGCGAAAAATTTTTCGCCCCCACCTACAGCTTGACATGATCTGATGCGGCGGATTCCCTGAGGGGAAGGGAGCAACCCTCTATCCTTTTTCCTGATACTGGCATTGTTGGCAGAGACCGAAGAATTCGAGGGTGTGGTAGTAGACTTTGAATCGGTGCGATCGCTCCAGTTGGTGCTCCAGTTGATGGACGGGGCATTGGGGGATGGGAATGGAGGCCCCACAGTTTAAACAGGTGAGGTGGTGTTGATCCTGTTGGACGGGACTATAAAGGGATTCGCCGCTGGCGAGGGTGCGTACTGTCACCAGACCATCAAGCTTTAGGGCTTCGAGGGCGCGGTATACGGTTGCTAACCCCATATTTTGCTGATTGTTGCGGAGTTCTACATAAAGGTCTTGAGCAGAGATCGCCCGCTGCAAGGTTTTGAGAAGATTGAGAATTTTCGCTTGGGAACGGGTGCGGGTCTTCATGGAAACAGCGGGGCTGGCTCAGTTGCTCACCCCTAGTATAGAAGAAAGGCGAATCAACCACGAGAAACCGCGCTGAGGCGTATAGAATAGAACCGTGCTGTTTCTCAGGAATGACGATGGCTGATTTTCAGGCCCGTATTTATGTCACCCTCCGCCCGTCTGTCCTTGATCCGGCGGGGGTGGCCGTCTGTTCAGGGTTGCACCAATTGGGTTATGAGGGGGTGGAATCGGTGCGGATTGGTAAATATATCGAAGTCCAGTTAACCGCAGCGGATCAGCAGGATGCTCAAACGCAACTGGATCAAATGTGCGATCGCCTCTTGGCTAACCCCGTGATTGAAAACTACTGTTTTGAAATCACGGAATTGGCAACAGCATGAGCAAATTCGTCATTCTCGTCTTTCCCGGTTCCAATTGCGATCGCGATATCGCCTACGTCACCCGCGATATTTTAGGACAACCCACCCGCTTGATCTGGCATCAAGAAACCGATCTGGGGGATGTGGATGTGGTGATTGTGCCGGGGGGGTTTAGCTATGGGGATTATTTGCGTTGTGGGGCGATCGCCCGCTTTTCCCCGATTATGCAAGCCGTCTTAGACCACGCCGCCCAGGGCAAATGGGTCTTAGGCGTATGCAATGGCTTCCAAATCCTCACCGAAGTAGGGCTACTCCCCGGAGCCTTAACCCGCAATCGCGATTTACACTTTATTTGCGATCGCACCCCCCTCAAGATCGAAAATCCCCAATCACCCTGGACAAGCACCTACGCTGAAGCGGTGATCACCCTCCCCATCGCCCACGGCGAAGGCCGCTACCATGCCGATCCCGATACCCTCAAAAGCCTCGAAGATCACGGGCAAATCCTCTTTCGCTACTGCGATCCCGACGGCGTTGTTGATCAAAACCACAATCCCAACGGCTCCCTCGGAAACATTGCCGGTATCACCAATCGTCAGGGCAATGTATTGGGTATGATGCCCCATCCGGAGCGGGCCGCCGATGCCATAGTTGGCTCCGTTGATGGTCTCAATTTATTTCAAGGACTTTTAAGCTAATCTTGGTGGGGGGCTGAAGGATTAGTCCAATCTTTCAAGCCCACTGTAGCTTTGAAAAAACACCAACTCTGCCCATTGTTATTTGTGAAATAGTGACATGTTGGTTTTAATTCTGTTGTGGCTGCTTTTGTTCGCCCTGACATTCACCATTGGCCTCGGTTTTTTACAAATATTGCGGGCGGATTGCCTGAGTCGTCAAGGCGATCGCCTGATTATTGCCCTTTGGTTAGGCTTGTTTACCCTAGCTTGGGCTTTGTTCACCCTGTCCCTAGTTGTCCCCCTCAGTCCCTGGGTGGGTTTAGCCGTTGCCGGGGTTTTAATGGCGATCGCCTTCAGCCAAACCCAAACCCGCCGGGAAAGCCTTACCCTCCTTAAAAACCTCATCTCTCTACCTTGGCCCTGGAAAATAGCCGGTGTAGGTTTAACCCTCGCCACTGCCTTCTTCTCTGCCCAAGGGATCATCTGGTTTGATACCGGCCTCTACCACTATCAGGCGATCGAATGGTTGCGCCAATATGGAACCGTTCCGGGTTTAGCTCTCATTCATGAACGCTTTAGCACCAATTCTTCTTGGTTTGCCCTCGCCGCCCCCCTCAATTTTGGCATTTTCAACGCAAAAATCACCGCTTGCCTAGGGGGATTTACCTTTCTAATCGGCTTGCTTCAAACTGCAATCGTTTTGTATCGAATTCTACATAAGACGGAACAATTTACCGATTGGTTTTTAGGGTTGGCAATGTTCTTGATCATTCCCACCTTATTTTGGTCGTCACTGCCTTTTTCTATTTCCCCAGATCAACCGATTATTTTTGTCACTGTGATCACAGCATGGGTAATGTTGATCATTCTTGACAAAAGAACCTCATCCCAAGATCAGTCGATCATGATTCCGTTGATCTTAACTGCAACGGGAACAACCATTAAATTAAGTGCTTTACCTTTAGTGGTATTAACCTTTTGCTTTTATGTGCTTAATCAATCCAATACAAATTGGACAATAAATTTTAATATAAACATCACCCACCAAATCAATCAATACCTTAAATTAATTTTCAAGCCTTCGATTCAAGGAGCGCTTTTTGCAACCATATTGATCTCCCCCTTACTTATATTTAATATTTTCACCTCCGGATGCATGCTTTTTCCATCCTCATTATTTTGCTTTAATTTACCATGGTCACTGAGCCTCACTAAAGTTCAAGAATCTTATCAGGAGATTAAGGCATGGAATCGGTGGATTGGTGCAGAACCCACGGGAGAAACATTAGGATGGGTTCAACCGTGGATTGAGTCAGAAAGACAATTTGCTTTTTTGATCCTCTGCTCCGTGATTACCCTTGGGCTACTCTTGATTTATGATCGTAAAATTGTTATCAAAGGCAAATACTACGTCATAATCATGGGAACAGCGGGACTGATTTATGTGTTAACTTCTGCACCAACTTGGCGATTTGGGTTAGGCTATGCTTGTCTACTGCCTGCCTTTTTATTGGCAGAATATTGTTATCGCCATTCACGAAAGCGAATATTATCAGTGTTGGTGATTTCTGGGACAGCTAATGCTTGGTTAGAACTGACATCTCCTTCATTTCTATTAATTTTCACGTTAACATTTTTAAGTATTGTTGCTACCTATTTTTATCAGAAAATAAACCGGTGGCAGTTTTTTACAGTTTTAAGTATGCTTTCTTTTCTGATCATTGGTCGTCACTACCTCCTTACCTACGCACATAATCGCATTAATGTGAAAATTCATCCCCTTTTCCCCCCAAGCTTGCAAGAAACCCATCCACCCCACGAGTTTAGGGCCCTTCAGACCCATGATATTACCTATTTTGTCCCCACTGATGGCACTGAGTTATGCTGGGCGGCTCCTTTGCCTTGCACCTATGCCCTCAGTGACGAGAATATCCAATTGCGGGATCCGGCTCGGGGTTTGGCGGGTGGTTTTGTGCGAATTCGGCAATGAGGGAATTTTTGAGGCTGTTCAGCAGGACTCAAGCTCTGGCAGTATTATGGGGGAGCTTGAGCCATTTGGGTCAAGGCTTTGGAGTGGCTAATGGCATCTTGAAAATTTAGGGTTGGCGAGGCTATGGGGATAGTGAATCAAAGCAGTTATTACTATGGGTTGGAAGCGGAACGGGCAGGGATTCACGCCCCGATTTTAGCGGCGTTGGCTCAGGTGCAACGATCGCCCCACCTTGCCAGCGGGGAAATGGGTTTAGGGATTAGCCAGCCTCAAAAAGCGATCGAAAATTTCCCGTTGCAAGTACAGTATGCTGCCAATACGATCCGCGCCTTGAGCGATCGCCTCATTACCCAGGGTTGGCAGGGGGGGGATCTCTGGGCAGCGGCGTTGGGGGGCTATAGCGATCGCTTCCTTGCTATTGTGGCGGCGGGGTATATCCCAGCGGTGGAAGAAACCAATGTGGGGGAGTTAGCCCCCTGCGATGGGGTGGCGCTGCAAGGGGCCTATGGTCAAGTCTTGGAAACCCTAGGGTTAGGGGGAGATCAAACAGCTCTCGATTCGCAACTGTTAATGTTTATTGAGAAAATCCCCGAATATTATTTAGGGCTATCCCACCAACGGCGGGGGTTGTTGGAGGTGGTGCGGATTTGGCGGAGGTTGGATACGGTGGGCGCGGCGATGGAATCCTTGGCCAGGGAAACCCAAAAATCTGCCCAGCAATTGGCTGCTGAAGATCTCGATATTGCCCTCAAGCAGTTCATCCAACGCATCGCTCCCCAATACAAGGGTTTTCCCCACCAACGGGAGGCGCTGCTGCGGTTGGTTCAATCCTGGCGACAGTTGCCGAGTCGGATGGCGGTGCTTCAGTCCTTAGCGGTTTCTAGCCGTCCTGATCCAGATTTACACCTGTTCGATGCCGCGCTCCTCCGTGGGGTGCAACAAATTCCCCTCAACTATGCCGGTACGGGGGCCCAACGCAATGCCCTCACGGAAGGGTTTCGGATTTGGCGACAGTTAAACTCTCGGCAAGGGGCGATCGCGGCCCTGGGGATTGATCCTCAACGCCTTACCGTTGCCAGCAGTGATCCTGAAAAACTCCAGGCGATCGCCACCGAACTGGATCGCGAATTGCTCACGTTTATCCGCCGCGTCCCCCACACCTACCGCGAAACCCACCAACAGCGGGAGGCGCTGATCCGTCTCATGCAATTGTGGCGCGGACTCAAAACCCGTGACCAGACCCTTGCCGCCCTCACCACTGACCTCAAAACCCTAGAGCAACATCCCCCCACGGGTGAGCTAGCCATCCTGAGCCTCCCCCAACGGCCGGAACAATGGACACCGGAAAATCTGCAACTCAATGCGACGATTCTCCCCCAAGGGCAGTTTACCTGGGCCCAAGCCACCCAAGGGGGAACGCTGATGCCTCCGGATCAGGCCACCGTTGAGGCAATGATTCGCATTGCCACCTTAGGCCAACAGGTGAGCGATCGCCTCCAACGCCCCCTATTAATCACTAGTTGGTACCGTCCCCCCCACATCAACCAAGCCGTCGGCGGCCTCCCCGATAGCCGCCACCTCCTCGGGGATGCGATCGACTTCGTATGTGAAGGCCTCACCGGCAATCAAATCTACTGGTGCCTCGATTCCTGGTGGCCCGGCGGCCTCGCCCGCTATCGCCGTTTTCCCTACCTCTGCCACATTGATGCCCGCCACTACCGCGCCCGGTGGTTGGCCTGAATTAATCACAAGGGGGAGGGGGCGAGGGAGCGAACCGGGGAGAGGGCGAAAAATTTTTGTGCCTACGGCAGGCTTACGCCAACGCCCCTACGAGCAAAAATTGTTGCTGTATCTGTTCCCTGTTCCCCGTTCCCCGTTCCCTACTCCCCACCCCCCAACAACTCCAAATCATGGCGCACCATCACCTCCACCATCTTCTCAAAAGAATGCTCCGGCTGCCACTGGAGTTTATTGCGAATTTTGTCAATACAGCCCACCAACTGCACCGCCTCATCGGGGCGGTAAAACTCCGGATCCACCGTCACATATTCCTGCCAATCTAACCCCACCACCCCAAAGGCACAGGCCACCAACTCCCGCACCGAATGGGTTTCCCCGCTGCCAATAATATAATCATCCGGCTCCGGCTGCTGCATCATCAACCACATCGCCTGCACCGCATCCGGTGCATAGCACCAATCCCGCCGCGCATCAAGATTCCCGAGCTTTAATCCCTGCGCTAAACCCAGCTTGATCTTCGCCGCCCCTTGGGTAATTTTGCGAAACACAAACTCCGCCCCCCGCCGAGGGGATTCATGGGTATAGGTAATGCCACAACAGGCATAGAGGCCATAATGTTGGCGATAATTCACCGTCAGCCAATGGCCGTAGGTTTTTGCCGTCCCGTAGGGGTTGCGGGGACGAAACGCAGTGTCTTCCGTTTGGGGGGATTCCCTCGGTTCCCCAAACACTTCACTGCTGGAGGCTTGGTAAAAATGGGCATCGGGCTTACAGCGGCGGATGGAATCCAACAACCGCGCCACCCCTAGCCCCGTATATTCCGCCGTTAAAGATGGCTGTGTCCAGGAGAGGGGTACATAACTTTGAGAGGCGAGATTGTAGATTTCATCGGGCTGGGCTTGGGCGATCGCATCCATTAAAGACGGCTGATCCAGTAAATCCCCCGGCAAAATCTCCACATTGCCCAATAAATGGCTAATGCGCTGTAAATTGCTCGAACTTGATCGCCGCACCAAGCCAAAAATGCGATAACCCTGGGTGAGAAGATGTTCCGCCAGATAGGAGCCATCTTGGCCAGTAATGCCGGTAATTAATGCGGTTTTGCTCATCCCTGGTGACTCACCCCGATCGCCTTAACTGGAGCTTTTATCATTCCCTTCCCCAGAATTAGGGTAGATTTGTTCTGCTTCATGACAATCATCAGAAACCAAAATTTCCGTATACCCCCGTGGCACAGAAGCTAACTTTTGGGAAATCGCCCCAATACTCTCTAGGCGCACCATCTCCTCCCAGGAGCTAACTTCCTCATCCTCATCCGTTTCATAGCGGATGGTGACAAGATCCCCCTCAATATCCACAATCTTGGCTGGTTCAATCCATCGTTGCTGGTCCCGCAGGAAAATACTGACTTCTCGACCGTCTGCACACAATTGATAAATCTTGCGGTGTAGCATAGGTGATTTCTCCCAAGCGGTTCAGTATGTTGAGCATGGTTTCTTCTACAAATCCCAGGATAACGACTCAAGAAAAATCCCTGAGGAACTTTATCCATGTCCGAGATCATCAAGGGGTCTTGATGGGCAACATCTCTCGCCTCTAGTCTAGATCAAAAACCTGTGGCATTTGTGGCCCCCTTCTGGCATTGACACGAGTTCAGAGGCCATTGTGCCATAGTTTTGCCCCTTCTATCACCATTGCGCCCCCCTGAGGTTCGCCCTAGGGCGAACTGGGTTGGGGATCAATGTGCCAATTTTCCGCTGCGAGAGCGCCGGAGCCTTGGGTAATCGGGTGAGCAATCCACTGGCGAATGTGGGATTCCACCACACTCGTTTGTTCCACCATCGACAAATGACCACAATCGGCAATTTCCACCACATTATCCCGTTGCTGAAAGCCCACATGGAAGCTGGCCAGATGGCGCACATACTGCAATTCCATCACCCGATCCTGTTGGCCAGCCAGGAAAAAAACCGGTTGACTGAGGCGGGCCACCAATTGGGGCAATTGATGAACCTCTGGCTCGGTGGTGGTTTCCAGTAAAGCCCCGAGGGCCGCATTGCGGTCAGCTTTTAAAAAATCCTGGAGGCGTTGTTGCCCCCAATCTCGGCTGAGGGGGCGGGCCACCATGGCCCGGCTAAACAGCCAAGCCAAACCAGGGATCCAAGCAAGCCAAGGCCGCCGACTATTGACAATCTGGCAACCGGCCCGGCGAAATCGTTCAAACTCCTCCTTGAGAAAGATCCCCCCCCCAGAGTTAAGACAGATGACGCCCTGAATGGGGGATGGAGCAAGCTCCGCCGCCCGGAGAGCAATGGTTCCCCCCAGGGAATGGCCAATCAACCAGGCTCGATGAATATTGAGTTGCTCTAAAAGGGCGATGAGATCTT
>RECT01000117.1 GCA_007693875.1 Spirulina sp. DLM2.Bin59 | reverse complement strand
GCCAGATAACGGGGGGTGATGTGGAAACCGGGGAGAGTATCCGCTAGATCCTGCGGGGGAATCTGTTGGATCAGCCGCTGGAACTGCCCCAAGCCATAGCCCAATTCTGCCGCCTGTTGGGGGGTGGTGATTTGATCAATGGCGGTTCCGGCAATAAAGGCGATCGCCCGCCACACCTGCCCCTCACCATCGGTATAAAAATCCGCGCCGCTGTCATGGGGAAGAAGATAAGGCACTTCCCAACGGCGATCCAAGGGGTTGCGCTGTAATGCCGCCGCCATGGCCTCAGTGCAACGGCGGATATTGCCCATCACCGCCGCCGGGTCAGGAAAGACTTGGCCATTGAGCCGCTGCAAAATAAACTGATCCGCCGTCGGGGTGTCGAGGCGCACGAGGAATGTATCGTTAACATTGCCACTGCCGAAGGGTTCCACGGCGAGGATGGTGCCTTGGGGTTTAAATTGGGCGGCAATGGCGAGGCGATCGCTGGCCTCCACCCTAACCCACCGCCCCCAATAGGCAGGCGATCAGAGCCTTTTGGGCATGCATCCGGTTTTCCGCCTGATCCCAGATCCGCGATTGCCTCCCCTCCATCACCCCTTCCGAGATTTCCTCCCCTCGGTGAGCAGGGAGACAATGGAGGGCGATCGCCCCTGGATCAGCCTGGGCCATCAATGCCTCATTGATTTGATAGGGTGCAAAAATCGGAATGCGCGCGGCCGCCAAATCCTCCTGACCCATACTCGCCCAAACATCGGTATAGACCACATGGGCCCCCGCCACTGCCGCCGCTGCATCGGTCAGAATCTGAATCTTCGTGCCGGGCAATGCCAAACTTTCGGCCTGTTGCACCACCGCCGGATCCGGAGCATAGTCCGCCGGAGTCGCCACATTGATATGCATCCCCGCCATGGCACAACCCAACAGCAGCGAATGGGCGACATTATTGCCATCGCCCAGGTAGGTGAGCGTCAACCCTTGGAGGGTTTGGAATTCTTCCTGAATCGTCAGTAAATCCGCCAAAATTTGGCAAGGGTGTTCCAAATCCGTGAGGGCATTAATCACCGGAATTTCGGCATAGTTGGCAAAGGTTTGCAGATCCGCCTGGGCAAAGGTACGAATCGCCAAAATATCCAAATACCGATCCAACACCCGCGCTGTGTCGATAATCGGCTCACCCCGGCCCACCTGCGTAACCTTGGGGTTGAGGTCAATCACCTGGCCCCCCAGTTGATACATGGCCACGGAGAAACTGACACGGGTACGGGTTGAGGCTTTGTAGAAAAGTAAACCCAGAACATGGGGACAGTTGGGGCGGATTTCACCCTGTTTTAAAGCCTTCGCCACAGTGAGTAAATCCGCCATCTCCTGGGGGGTGAGGTCGGCAAGGCTGAGTAAATCGCGTCCTTTCAGGTTGGGGATACCCATAAATCAAATAGCTGCACTGGTGAATGGGGCAAATCCGGCAGAGTCCATTATATATGTTGACCCGTCCCCGGCCTCAAGGCGAGGGGATCTTGCTGCCATTGCTAATCTAGCCATTGGGGGCAGTTAACCGCCAGCCGGGTTTGACCACTTGACGAGCACGGGCAATGACAAGGGCATCATCCCCGACGTTTTCGGTGACGGTGGAGCCAGCCGCGATCGTCACGCCTTCCCCGAGGGTGAGGGGGGCAACGAGAACGGAATTGGAGCCGGTTTTGCTGCCGCTGCCAATTACCGTTTGGTGTTTATGGACGCCATCGTAGTTGGCGGTGATGGTGCCGGCCCCGATGTTGACGCGATCGCCCACCGTCGCATCCCCTAAATAGGAGAGGTGGGAAACATTGGTTTTGCGGCCCAGTTCGGTCTTTTTCAATTCGACAAAGTTGCCAATGCGACAGGCTTCCCCCACGGTGGCATGGCCGCGCAAATGGGCATAGGGGCCGATCCGGCTCTGGGCGGCAACGGTGCTATCGCTGATCACCGAGTAAAGAACCGTGACATTTTCCCCCAGGGTGCTGTTTTCAATCAAACTGCCGGGGCCGATGTGGCAGCCGGTGGCGATCGCCGTGTTGCCCCGGAGATGGGTTTGGGGTTCGATGATCACATCGGGGGCGAGGGTCACGGTGTCGTCGATGGTGATGCTGTCGGGGTTGATCAGCGTCACGCCGGAGCGCATCCAGTGATCTTTAATCCGGGTTTGGAGGAGGTCGGCGGCGATCGCCAATTGTCGCCGGTCATTAATCCCGGTAATTTCCGCCAAATCCGCCACATCCACCGCCATAACGCGATCGAGCATCCCAAAGACATCAGTGAGATAGTATTCCTGTTGATCATTGTCGTTGGACAGTTGGGGCAATACCGCCGCCAGTTGGGGCCAGTTGAAGCAGTAGATCCCAGCGTTAATGCGGCGATTGGCCCGCTGTTCGGGGGTGCAGTCGCGATCCTCAATGATTTTCTCCACCCGCTGTTCATGATCACAAAACACCCGGCCATAACCCTTGGGGTCTTCGATCTGGGCGGTTAACAGCGTTGCACTGTTATCATGGCGGCGATGGGTAGCTAACAGATGAGCGATGGTTTCCGGACGCAGGAGCGGCACATCCCCATTGAGCACTAAGAGATCATCGGCAAAACCCCCCAGGGGGGTTAAAAGCTGTTGCATGGCGTGACCCGTTCCCAACTGTTGGGCCTGCTCGACAAACTCCAGATCAGGATGGGGGGTGAGGGATGCCCGGAGGCGATCGCTCTGGTACCCGACAATTACCAACCGGCGCGTTGGGGCCACAGTCTCACAGCTCCCCAAGACCCGCTCCAGCAGGGTTTTACCCCCGATCCGATGAAGCACCTTGGGGAGCTCCGACTTCATCCTTGTGCCGCGCCCCGCCGCCAAAATTGCTACCGCTACCATTGCTCAATGATTAAAAAATGTGCAGGTTCTCCCTGTTGATGTTGCCACAGGTTGCTCCCCAGTGCTACAACCCCCCCCAAAACCACGCCCTCGTACTCAATCAGTACAAACATTACGTCCCATGTCCCTCCTTCGCCTCTCCCAAGGCCATCTCAACACCTTTGCGAAATGTCCCCGCCGTTATCAATACCAATATATTGATCAACTCAACGCGCCCATCAGCCCAGACCATCAAGCCCAGCTTGATCGCGGCAGCCGCCTCCATCACCTGATGCAACAGCGAGAACTGGGTCTCTCCCTAGATGCAATTCTTAATCCGGATGATCCCCTGAGGGCAATGTATGATGCCCTGTTAGCCGCCGTCCCGGATCTGGAAGATGCCAGCATCAGCCGGGCAGCGGAGCAGAGTCGGACGCTGGTGTGGGATGGGGTGGCCTTAACGGTGATCTATGACCTGTTGATGGTGAAGGGCGATCGCGCCCTGATTTTCGACTGGAAAACCTATCAAAATCCCCCCCGCCGTGACATCCTCCAACAAAACTGGCAAACCCAACTGTATCCCTTTGTCTTAGCTGCCACCTCAGACTATGCCCCCGAACAGATCACCATGACCTATTGGATCGTGGATCAAACCAACCAAGTCCATAGCGAGACGTTTGCCTATAGTGCCCAATGGTATCAACAGACTCAAGCTAATCTGCGGCAATCCTTGATGGCCCTAGAGATGGCTCAATCTGAATATCAAGAACAAGGGAAGCCCTTTCCTCAAGTCAATATTCAGGCTCAAAAATGTCAGCGTTGCCCTTTTCAGCAACCCTGCCAACGTCAAGAAACCGTCACATTTTCTCCCCAGGATTGGCGCAGGATGCTAACAACTTTGCCCGCCTCTCCCGGAGAGTAGCCCTGATGGGCCGGGCCTTTCCCTGAAGGCGCGCCCCATGATATCCGCTGCGGTGCTGGCTTGCCAAGGGTCATCGGCAATCTTAACATTGAGTTTTGTATCAGGGGGAGGATGCCACTCCCCTGCAAAGCTAATTATCATAGAATCCAGTCATCGCCGCCCCATATTTTTTGATCATTACCCCGGCCAAGGTCATTGCCATGAATACTGTCACCAAGGATCTCACTATCGTTCTCTGTTTACAGTTTATCGGCGCATTGATCACCATTCCCCTCAGTGTTCTACTCCTCGTCCAAAAAGGGGCATTGGTGATTTTAGGGGGAGGGTTTCAAGCTAGCGAGCGCGTTGATGCCAGCTTTCCCTTTGTGGAAAATTTGTCCCTTACCCTCCTTTCAGCGTTAACGTTATTCCTGGGGTTCCTCACCCTCTATTTCAGCATTAGCTTGGTGCAGAACTACAATCGCGGGCTGTTGCGGGGCACCGGCATTGCCCAAGCCATCCTCCTGGGGGCAGAGTTGGGGAAATTTGGGTTCGGCAGCCGGGGCAACTTGATCACGGTATTTTGTGCTCTAGCAATTTTGGGCTATCTTTACAAACCCCTCCTGAAGCAATGGTTAGCGGGCCTCCGCCAAGGTCAGTGGAAATTCCCGCACCCCAACTCCCCGAAGCCCATCGTCGCCACCCCCGATGCGGCCCTTGCCGTGGAAACTCCGGCGGAAATCGGCCCCGAGGAAAACCGCGATTAGTGGTCAAGGGGCGATCGCCCTCCTGTACCCACTGGCCATAAATTGATACAGTTCTTAACAAAGATACTCAGGAATCCAGAAACGGTTTAATCTGAAAACTGACCGAAACTATAGACTGGAAATTTTGTAATTCCTTTGATTCATGGGGATTAACACCACTGCCCTCTCCTAGAGTCTAGTGGTGGTTCGGGTTTGTTTTCAGCGTTTCCTCCCTTTCGGGGGTGGTGGCGGTGAGGCGGCCAAGCTCCCCTCAGGGATTACTGTGAATGAGATTTAAACCTCTGTGTGAAAACCGTGGATAGGAGAGAATTGAGCAGATTATGACAATTACGGCAAGTGGTGGCAGTTCCTTAGCCCGCCCGCAACTATATCAAACGGTTCCTACGTCGGCGATCGCGCAGGCTGAACAACAAGACCGTTTCCCCGATATTCGGGAGCTAGGAGCACTCAAAACATTCTTCGAGTCCGGGAATAAGCGCATTGCGATCGCCCAAACCATCTCCCAAAACTCTGAAGTGATCGTATCCCGTGCCGCCAACCGGATTTTCACCGGCGGCTCCCCGATGGCTTTCCTTGAAAAGCCCGCCGTTGATGATACGGAAATGGCGATGAGCAACGCCATCGGGGTCGGTCAAGATACGAAAGAAGGCATGGCCCTCGGCACCATCACCTACGTTGAAACCGGTGGCGGCAATGGGGTGGTGGACAGCATTAAAAACCTCTTTTTAAGCACCGGCAATAAAATTGAAACCCCCGCCGGGTTCCGGACGATTCCCATCAGTAAGTACGGCCCCCGCAACATGCAGAAGTCCCTCCGGGATTTGTCCTGGATGTTGCGCTACATCAGTTATGCGATCGTGGCCGGTGATCCGAGCATCATCACCGTCAACGTCCGCGGCCTGCGGGAAATCATCGAAAACGCCTGCTCCAGTGCCGCAACCCTCGTGGCGGTGCAGGAAATGAAGGTGGCTGCTCGCAAATATTTTGCGCAGGATGAGGAAGCCCTCGCCTTGGTGACGGAATATTTCGATGTGGCGATCACTGAATTCAAAGCCCCCATCCCCTCGGACAAAGTCCGTCAACGGGAATCCCCCGACCAACAGGGCTTACAACTGCCCCAAAGCTACTTCAACGCGGCAGAGCGGCGGCAAAAATTTGTGATGAAGCCGGGCCTGTCCACCACGGAAAGGGAAGGCATCATCAAGGCCGCCTACCGCCAGGTGTTTGAGCGGGATATCACCCGCGCCTATAGCCAATCCATTTCCTACCTGGAATCCCAGGTGAAAAATGGCGACATCTCCATGAAGGAGTTTGTCCGTCGTTTGGCCAAATCCCCCCTCTACCGCAAGCAGTTCTTTGAGCCGTTTATTAACAGTCGCGCCCTGGAGTTGGCCTTCCGCCACATCCTCGGTCGTGGCCCTTCTTCCCGGGAAGAAGTGCAAAGTTACTTTGCGATCGTTTCCAGCGGTGGTTTACCGGCCTTAGTGGATGCCTTGGTGGATTCCCAAGAGTATGCCGATTACTTTGGCGAGGAAACTGTGCCTTACCTGCGGGGCTTGGGTCAAGAGGCCCAGGAATGCCGCAACTGGGGGATGCAGCAGGATCTGTTTAACTACAGTGCGCCGTTCCGCAAAGTGCCGCAATTTATCACCACCTTTGCGAAATACAACCAACCCCTGCCGGATCAGCATGTGTACGGCGCGGGCAACGATCCGTTAGAAATTCAGTTCGGCGCGATTTTCCCGAAAGAAACCCGCAACCCGAATACGCGCCCCTCGCCCTTTGGCAAGGATACCCGCCGGATTCTCATCCATCGCGGCCCTGCCACTGCCAACCAAACCGGCAACCCGAAAGCGCGGGGCGAATTCCCCGGCTCTTTAGGGGCGAAGGTGTTCCGCTTGGATCAGATTCCCGGTGGGCCCCAGGGTATCAGCGTCAAATACTCCGAAAGCAGCACCCAAAAACTGATCACCGCTGCCTATCGCCAGGTGTTTGGTCGGGAACTCTATGCCGGTCAACGGCTGACGGTGGCGGAAATCCAATTGGAAAACGGCGACATCACGGTGCGGGAATTTATTAAAATCCTCGCCAAGTCCGATGTGTTCCGGAACCTCTACTGGTCTTCGATGTACGTCTGTAAGGCGATCGAATACATTCACCGTCGCCTTCTCGGTCGCCCCACCTATGGCCGGAAGGAAATTAACGCCTACTTTGACATTTCGGCGAAGAAAGGTTTCTACGCTTTAGTGGATGCCATTCTCGAAAGCGATGAATATAACGAGGTGTTTGGGGAAGATACGATTCCCTACGAACGCTATGTCACCCCGGCGGGGCTGCAAATGCGCATGGCTCGCCCTGGTGCCCTCAAACCTGACTTTGCTACGAAGGTGACGGTGGAAACCACGCCTCGGTTTATCGAGTTGGGTCAAGTTTCCGGCGTGCGCACCGAGCCGGATGTGGCGTTCCGGGTCGGCCAAGGGGTGACGGTGCAGCGGCAACAGACGAAGGTCTTCAAGCTCACCAATACCGTGGACAAGGTGGCGTTAAAGACGGCGATCGCCGCCACCTATCGCCAAATCTTCGAGCGGGATCTCGCTCCCTACACGATTCAAACCCAATTCACCGCCCTGGAAAGCAAACTCGGCAACGGCGAAATCACCGTCAAGGAGTTTGTGGAAGGTGTAGGTTGCTCGGAACTCTACCTCAAAGAGTTCTACGCCCCCTATCCCAACACGAAGGTGATCGAAATGGGGACGAAGCATTTCCTCGGTCGTGCCCCCTTAAACCAAAAGGAAATCCAAACCTACAACCAGATCCTCGCTACCCAAGGGGTTCGCGCCTTTATCGGGGCGATGGTCAACAGTATGGAATACCTGCAACTCTTCGGTGAAGATACGGTTCCCTATCGGCGTTTCCCGACGCTGCCGGCGGCCAACTTCCCCAATACCGAGAAGTTGTACAACAAACTCACGAAGCAAGATAGTGAGGTGGTGGTTCCCAGCTTTGAGCCGGTGGGGATTCGTTAGGGAAGGAGTGGGAAGTGAGAAGCGAGAAAACTCTATCCTCGTTTCCCTTTCCTCAGTAAAGCTTTAATAGTCATGCCCCCTGTTTAGGGGGTTTTTTTTTGGGGAAAAAGTGAGCAGTGAGAAAACTCGATTCTCTCTTCTCTATCCTCTCTCAAGGGTTTTTCATGGCACGGCCCAGAGGCGTAGTTGTTGATCACTGTGGGCGGTGAGGAGGGCATGGCCTTGGGCGGCAAATACCATCTGGGTGATGGGGCCACCGGGAGCGGTGAGGGTTTGAATACAGTCTCCTTGGTGGAGATCCCAAAACCAGATCTGGCTGGGGCCATGGTTGGGTTGAATGACGGTGGCCAGGACGCGGCCGTTGGGGGTGAAGGCTAGGGTGGTGATGGTGCCGATGGTGGGGGATGGGTACGGTGGTGCCGATCGCAGGATTCCTAGGGGTTGCCCCCTGACCAGATCCCAGAGACGAATTCCTTGGTTGGGGTGGGCAGTAGCCAGGGTTTGGCCATCAGCACTGAGGGCGAGGTGATGGGCGGGGATGGGGAGCTGATAGGGGCGGCCACTGGGGGGCATAATTCGCACCCGTTGGCCGGTGTGGGCGGTGGCGAGGGTTTGGCCGTCGGCACTGAGGGCGAGGGTGAGGAGGGAACTGTGACGGGTGGGGGGTAGGATTGCCGTGATCTTGCCGGTGGGCAGATGCCAGCGATTGACTTGACCATTGTCATAGGCGATCGCTCCTATCGTTCCCCGCGCCGCCAGGGCCAAGGTTTTAAAACCCTGGATCTTGGGGGTAGGTTGTCGTTGGCCCCTCTGCCACAATTCTAGGGAACGCTCCTGCTCTCCGACAATCCGGATCAGGGTTTGGCCATGGGCATTGAGGAGGCAGGGCATGGGTGGGCCGGGGATGCGATAGAGAATTTCCTGATCAGCTAAGGTTTGGACGATCAGACCCCGAGGACTGTGGTGGGCGATCGCCCGCCCCGAAGCACTCACCGCCACATTCTCCCCTACCCGGATCTGGCATAACTGAGCAAACAAACCATAGGGTAAAAGCGATCGCAGGATTTTTTGCACCCGAGGATGGGGGAGATCCCGCAAGCGGCGATAAGCCCGACGTTGTACCGCCAGAGATGGGTCTAAAAGACCCGCCACCGCTGCCACCAAATCCGGGGAGAGATCCCGCAGATGCAGGGGTGAATAGTCAGCCTCCACCCCATCAGCCCCCCCCCCCCACACCAACCCAACAACGGGCCG
>RECT01000162.1 GCA_007693875.1 Spirulina sp. DLM2.Bin59 | reverse complement strand
GCCCTCGTGGATGTGATGCCCCCGGAGGTCGCGGCTTTAATGGCGCAGTCCCCCACCCAAGAACCCAGGGATCAGGCCCCACCCCCCTCCCCCTAATGGTGATCGGGGTGATCGGGGGACAGATTCGCAGTACATTGTATGGATGGAACCCTTGGCGGTTTTGTCCTTTTTTTGAAGCGAAGAATTCCCATGGCTGACCCAATTACCCCCGCAGTGAGCGATCGCATCTGTGCCCACATGAATGATGATCACGCCGAGGCCATCGCCCTCTATGCCCAAGTGTTTGGCGATCGCCCCGCCACGGAGCAGGCGGAGCTTTTAACCATTGATCCCGAAGGCATGACCTTAAAAGCGACGAGCGCTGGCAACACGGAAACGATCCGCATTGCCTTTGATCACACCTTGGCGGATTCCGAAGATGCCCATCAGACTTTGATTGCGATGGTGAAGCAGGCTCGGAAAGTAGGGAGTTAACGACTAAACAAACGGAAATAAAGCGATCGCCCCCATTCCTTCGGCAACCAAGTCACATAGGTTAGGGGGTTAATCGTGACGATAATATCCCGCAGATCCCGCACCGCTAGGTTAACAATCTGCCGTGCTACCCAATCCGGAGCCATCACCCCCACGGGGTTTAACTCACTTTTGAAGGGGCCTAAAATTAGCTTGCGAATCACACAGGGGGCATCGAGGCGGCGCAACGTCACCAGATCCCCTAAGGTGCGCTTGCTCAGTTCGTACAAGGGGCTAAAGGCCGGGTTCACCTCCGCCTCGGAGGTGTTGACCCAAACCTCCTTGGTGGCGATCGCCTTGTTCCCCTCTACCGTCGTTAAAAACAACTCCAACAGCCGCCAACTGGAAAAGGCATTCACCTCATAGGATTGCTCAATGGCGGTGCGATCGCGATTCCCATGGACATTGATGCCATGGTTGAGGATCAAAATATCGATTTTTTGCAAGGTTTCGGCAAGGGCCGCCTCTTCCCCCACTTGCCAGGTAATTAAAGGAATCGGCTCCGTTTCCCCCGGCAGGATGATCGGTGTGGTGTGGGAACTTAAGGCCGTCACCTTTGCCCCCCGCGCCTTCAGTTGCGCCAACAACGCCCGGCCCAACGTGCCAGAGGCTCCTGTAATGGCAATCCGTTTACCCTTGAGGGAAAGTGCTGTCCCCATAATCTTATCCATGAGCGTCAACGTGCCACTATAGTAAGCATTTTGATCATCAAAATGATGCCGCCAATGGTACGTCCGATTCACAAACCAGGGGGCCGGCAGAGCGGTGAAGGGGCCCGGCAGGTGGGTGAGATCCGTTAACTCATCGGCCCCGGGCCAACCGGAGCCACGGGCGATCGCCCCCAATAAAAACGTTAAGGTGTACACCGTGCCCAAACCCACCACCCAGGGCTGCGGGAATGTCACCCCGAAGGGAATCGCCCAAGGCAAAAAACTCATCACCAACATCACCAACGCCTCTGGTACATCGTTGTACCAATGGGATTGGCGGTAAATTTCCGGGCTAATCACCGAAAGATCCGGCCGAAAAACCCGATGGTGCCAACCGTGGAGACGATAAAGCAGCGGCCACTGGTGCGCCGCCCAATGGTAGAGATCTCGCACCACTTCCACCCAAAGCAAGGAGCCGAGGCCTAACCCGAGGGTAATTAACCAACTCTGTATCATCATCGTCTTCTGTTTAAATGGGCGTGAAAATCATTAAAAATTGCAACATGAGGCTCCAAAACTGGCAAAACTGCCCTTTTCTCGTGAATTTCCGTGGCAGATCAAAGCCAAATTTCTGCAACCAAAATTAAGATTGTGATAAATTTTGTAACATTTTTTGGCTACAATAGGGCATCCAAAAAGCCCGCCCCTTGAATTTTTAGCCCTTTTTAGCCCTGACCCTCTATCCCCTACCCCCTTAAACCATGTCCCGATCCCCCTGGCACAACTCCGATCCTGATGATGAACTCGATCCCATCGAGGCCATTTTGTCCGATTGGTCTGATCCCGAAACTGAAGAAGCCGACTTCCGTAGCGATTTTTTTCGGGGTACGGGAGGACGGCGCACGAAGGCCGCCTTTGCATTGATGATGGTTTGGGGAATTGTCCTGGCCCTCCATTTGGTGTCTTGGGGGATTTGGCTGGTGGTTGCCCTAACGGGGATGGTGGGCGTGAATATTCTCCGCCTCGTTTTGGCCCGCCCCAATGTAGCCCCGGAACCGCTAACGGATGCAGCGTTAGCCACTGCGCCAACGGTGGCGTTATTGGTGGCGGCGAAAAATGAAGAGGCGGTGATTGAACGGCTCGTGCGGCAACTTTGCGCCTTGGACTATGAGCGCGATCGCTACGAGGTTTGGGTAATCGATGACTATAGCACCGATCGCACCCCCGAAATCATCGATCGCCTCGCCGTGGAAATTCCCCAACTCCAGGTCATCCACCGCCCCGCCAATGGTGGGGGGGGGAAATCCGGTGCGCTCAATGAAGCTGTGGCACAAATTGACCGGGATATTATTGCCGTTTTTGATGCCGATGCGATCGTTGCTCCAGATTTGCTGCGGCGGGTGATTCCTCTCTTTGCCGATGAACAAATGGGAGCCGTCCAGGTGCGCAAAGCCATTTCCAATCCTGAGGAAAACTTTTGGGCCAAGGGTCAAGCGGTGGAAATGTATCTGGATAGTTACTACCAACAGCAGCGCATTGCCGTTGGCGGCATTGGGGAATTGCGGGGCAATGGTCAGTTTGTCCGGCGGGCAGCATTAACCCGGTGTGGCGGCTGGAATGAGGAAACAATTACCGATGATCTGGATTTAACGATCCGCCTCCATCTCGATCGCTGGCACATTGGTTTTTGCCTCGATCCCGCCATTGGCGAAGAAGGTGTCACCCGTGCCCAAGCCCTCTGGCATCAACGCAGCCGTTGGGCCGAGGGGGGTTATCAACGGTATTTAGACTATTGGCGGCTGATCATCCGCAACCGCATGGGGGTGCTGAAAACCTGGGATCTGATCTGTTTCTTCATCCTGCAATATGTCTTGCCCACGGCGGCGATTCCTGATCTGCTGATGGTGGTGTTGCGCCATCATCTGCCGGTGATGATGCCCCTATCGGCTTTGGTGGTGTCCTTCGCCTCCTTGGGGATGGTGGTGGGGTCGTTGCGGGTGCGTCCTGTGAATTCGCTCAAGGAAGCGATCGCCTTTGGGATGAGCTTCGCCCAAGGCTTTACCTATCTATTCCATTGGTTCGTTGTCATGCCCGCCACCACCGCCCGCATGGCCATCCGTCCCAAGCGGCTTAAATGGGTGAAAACCGTTCACGGCAGTGCTAACATTTCGGCTCTACCCTAAACCTCGATGGGGGCAATGCCCGCCCGGTCGAGAATTTCCGGGATCAAGTCTTCCCGGCGCACCGCCATCATGTGAACCCCCTGGCAGAGGTTTTGGGCCAGCTTCACCTGTTCGGCGGCGATCTTCACCCCCTCGGTGAGGGGATCAGCGGCGGCGGCGAGGCGATCGATAATCGTCTGGGGGATATTCGCCCCCGGTACATAGCGGTTGATGAAATTGGCGTTTTTGGCAGATTTGAGCAGGAAAATCCCCGCCAGGATGGGGCGATCGCCCATCGCTGCAATTTGAGTCATGAATTTTTCCAACCGGTCAAAATCGCAAATTAACTGACTTTGAAAAAACTGCGCCCCGGCTTCTACTTTGCGCTCAAACCGCCGTTGTAAACTGCTCCAACTGGGCAATTGGGGATCCACCGCTGCCCCCACGAGGAGATCTAAATGGCCATCGGTGAGGGGTTTACCATTGGCATCAAACCCCTGATTGAGTTGCTGGATTAACTTCAACAGCCGCACGGATTCGAGATCAAAGACGCTGCGGGCCTGGGGATGATCGCCGGCCTTCACCGGGTCGCCGGTTAAAGCGAGGATATTGTGGAGGCCCAAGGCATGGGCCCCCATTAGATCCGCTTGTAGGCCGATGAGGTTGCGATCTCGGCAAGCCATTTGACAAATCGGCTCAATCCCCGCCTGATGGAGCACCATCGAAGCCGCCAGGGAAGACATCCGCAACACCGCCCGACTACCATCGGTGACATTCACACTATGCACCCGTCCCTTCAACCCCGCCGCCATGGCCAGCATATGATGGGGATCGCCGCCCTTGGGGGGCATGACTTCAGCAGTAATCAAAAATTCTTGGGCAGCAATGGCACGGCGTAAACGGGACATCGAGTTTTAGGGCGATTTAACAAGAAACAATAGAGTTCTTGATTCTAACGTTATCCGGTTTTGGCCGGATTCGGGGATTATAGTGGGGGGCAATGGTGCCGCCTCGATTTGCTGACGCTCTCTCACACGCCATGAAAAGTCTCAACCTCACACCTCAACTCTACGAATACCTCCAGCAGGTTTCCCTGCGGGAACCGGATATCCTCACGGAACTGCGGGCCGAAACCACCCAACACCCCATGGCCAGGATGCAAATCGCCCCGGAGCAGGGGCAATTTATGGCCTTTTTGGTGGAACTGATTGGGGCCAAGAAAACCCTCGATATTGGTGTATTTACCGGCTATAGTGCCTTGGTGGTGGCTTTGGCCCTGCCCCCTGATGGGGTGGTGATTGCCTGCGATACCGATGGCGAAGTCACCCAGATCGCCAGCCGTTACTGGCAAGCGGCGGGGGTGGCTGAGAAAATTCACCTCCGCATTGCCCCAGCCTTGGAAACCCTCGATAGCCTCCTCACCATGGGCCAGCGGGAAACCTTTGATTTTGCCTTCATTGATGCCGATAAGCGCAACTATCTGGAGTATTACGAGCGATCGCTCCAACTGTTGCGGCCGGGGGGATTATTGGTGGTTGATAATGTCCTTTGGTCGGGGCGGGTGGCGGATCCCGCCGATCAGGATGCCCGCACCGAGGCCATTCGCCGGTTTAACCAACAACTCCAAGGGGATGAACGGATTACCCTCAGCCTCATTCCAGTGGCGGATGGCTTAACCCTGGCCCGGAAACGGGATAGTTAACCCGTAGCGCCAAAAACCTTTCGCCCACCCATCAATCCTGCAACTGGATGCCATGCCCCCAAGGTTGGCAGATTTAGGGGGCCAGGCCGCAGAAATCCAGCGGAGGGGATCAGGGATGGGCTAATCTAACGATTGGACTGCTCAAATTGAACCATTAAGGAGTGATTGCATGGAACGGACATTTATTATGATCAAGCCCGACGGCGTACAACGGGGGCTAGTGGGGGACGTGATCAAACGCTTTGAAACCAAGGGGTTTACCCTCGTGGGGATGAAGTTTATGGCGGTGTCCCGTGAGTTAGCCGAGCAGCATTATGATGTCCACAAAGAGCGGCCTTTTTTCCAGGGTTTGGTGGATTTCATCACCTCTAGCCCTGTGGTGGCCATGGTGTGGGCAGGGGAAGGCGTGGTGGCTTCTGCCCGAAAAATCATTGGAGCCACCAACCCCCTCACCGCTGAACCCGGTACATTGCGGGGCGATTTCTGTATTGAGGTGGGCCGCAACCTGATCCATGGTTCCGATGCGATCGAAACTGCCCAGCGGGAAATTGGCCTCTGGTTTTCGGAAGCCGAACTCGTCACCTGGGAAACCCACAGTAAGCCCTGGCTCTGCGAATAGATGCGGATGGTGCGTCAGATTGATTCACCCATTGGAGCAAAATAGCCTCACAACCGACGCTACGGCTCAGGGTGCGTCAGACCGGATCAATCACGCTATTGACAGATCCACTCGGCCTGACGCACCATTCACCCCTGGCCCCCCAGCCCGATCCGGAGGAATGGCCAGGATCGGCCTAGAATGTATCGGTTAGATAAGTTCTTTCTTTGCGGGTCATTTTCATGGCCGTCGGAATTGTCCATGAATCCATTGTCAAATGCCCTCACATTGAGTCAATTACATAGTGCCTTCACGCTCTTTACGAGCTTGTTGGTGGAAGCCTTGCCCTTTTTGCTCTTGGGGATTTTGCTGTCCAGTGCGCTGCTCTTTTTTGTCGATGAGCAGCAACTCATTTCCCGGATGCCCCAAAATCCGGTGTTGGGATCACTATTTGGCAGTTTTGTGGGTTTTCTCTTTCCGGTGTGTGAATGTGGCAATGTGCCGGTGGCGCGGCGGTTGCTCACCCAAGGTGCGCCCACATCCGTGGCCATTGGTTTTCTCTTAGCCGCACCGACGATTAACCCCATTGTGATCTGGGCAACCTGGGTGGCCTTTCGGGATCAGCCCCAGGTGGTGGTGCTGCGGATTGTGTTTTGTTTGATTATTGCGACGGTGGTGGGGGTGATTTTCAGTTTTCAAAAAGATCCCCGGCCGATGATGCAGCCGGAACTGGCCAAACGGGTTCTCTACCGATTACAGGTGCGCCAAGCCCCCGAACAGCCTGCCCTGTTGCAATCGGGGACCTATCTCTTGGGTCAAAGTGGCTCGCCCCTGCGGTTGGAAACCGCCACCCCCGCAGATTTTACGCCCCCAACCCCGATTAAACGGTTTTCCGCCCAAAATTTCCGGCTGTTCATGGATAACATGGTGCAGGAATTGCGGGAGTTGGGGGGGATGCTGGTGTTGGGGAGTGCGATCGCCGCTGCCATTCAAGTGGTCGCCCCCCGTGAATTGGTGGTGAGTTTGGGGCAGGGGCCCCTGACTTCAATTTTGGCAATGATGTTACTGGCGGCGGTGATTTCCATCTGCTCCACCGTCGATGCCTTTTTTGTCCTGGCCTTTGCCTCGACGTTTACCACCGGCTCACTGTTGGCCTTTATGGTGTTTGGGCCCATGGTGGATCTCAAGGCCATTGGCTTGCTCCTTTCGATTTTCAAACCCCGGGTGATTGCCTATCTCTTCCTGATTGCGGGGCAGTTAACCCTACTGTTAACGCTATCCTATACTTACTTTTTCTGAACCTCTTGGTGCTACCATGATCCGCCTCAAACGGCTCTACCCTCAACTGTTGCCCTGGCTTGATGTGTTGGCGCTCTTCCAATGGGGAGCGTTACTCCTCAAGTTTTACGTCAGTGGCCAATTGCAATTATTAATTCACCCCAACTACAACCTTTTGGTTTTAGCCGCTGGGGCAGTGTTTTTGGTCTTGAGTAGTTTGCGGGCCAAACATTTAATCTATCGCCGTCGCACGGGGGTCAATGATGGCCCCTTGCAGCATGTGACGTTATTTCCGCCGGGGTTGGGGGCAGGGCTACTGTTGGGGGCAGCGGTTTTGGGGTTCGTCATTCCCCCCGCCATTCTCGCCAGTGATACGGCATTACAACGGGGGGTCAATGAGTCCCTGCCCTATACCCGCATGGAAGCCCAATCCTTTTATAATCCGATTCCCCCGGAAGAGCGTTCCCTGTTAGATTGGGTGCGGACGCTGAATGCCTATCCCGAACCCGATGCCTATCGGGATCAAGGGGTGGATTTAAAGGGATTTGTGATCCATTCGCCGACGTTACCGTCCAATTATTTGCTCATTTCACGGTTTGTGATTTCCTGCTGTGCCGTGGATGCTTACCCGATCGGCCTGCCGGTGCAGTTAAAGACGGATCGGGAGGAATATCCCCAAGATACTTGGCTCCAGGTGCAGGGGCGGATGGCGACGGGAGAATTTGATAATCGTCGTCAGTTGGTGATTGTGGCGGAGGAGATTGAGACGATCCCCACCCCTCGTGACCCCTACGAGTTTTAAAGTTTTAAACCCTATGCTCAAGCCTGACAAGTTTTCTCCTAACTTATTTCCCATTGATCTGGCGGCGATCGCCTCCATCTTGGGGCTGTTCATCCTCGTGTTGTTGCTGTTGCTCAGTGGCAATATTTGTCAGGGCGATCGCTGTTGGGTGGATACCCGCCCGAAGGTGGCCCAATTTAGTTGGGACAATGAGGTGATTCGGGCGGCGGATAATGCCTTTGTCTTGGAGTTTAATCGCCCCATGGATCATCAAAGCGTGGAGGCGAATCTGACCCTGAGCATTCCCGATAAACCGGAGATCACCGATCCTCTCCCGGGGCGATTGAGTTGGGCGGGCCGTCGCTTGGCCTATACGTTGAATTTTCCTGCCCCCTATGGCGATCGCTACCAGATCAATCTCCAGGATGCCCAGGAAAAATTTCGCGGCAGCAATGAGTTAGGGCAGGAAATGCAGCCCTTTGAAGCGGTGTTTCGCACCCCCGATCGCATTTTTGCCTACATTGGTTTGGAGCGGGAAGAGGCGGGGCGATTGGTGCTCTACAACCTCACCCAACAGCGCAAAACCCTCCTCACCCCCCCTAACCTGGTGGTGACGGAGTTTCATCCCTACCCCGATGGCCAGTCGATTTTGTTCACGGCCCTTGATAACAGCAGCACCCGCAACAGTTTGTTAGAGCAGCAACTCTATCGCGTCACCACGGGGGTATCCCTCGCCCTAGATCCCCAAGAGCGGCCCCCTCAGGCGGCGGGTCAGGTGAGTCTGGTTCTCGACAATGAAACCCACCAATTGCTCAATTTCGACCTTTCTGCCGATGGCACGATCATCGTGGCCCAACGGATTAGCCGCGAAAATCCGACGGATGTGGGTCTCTGGTTATTACGGCAGGGACGGGATCCCAAACCCTTGGAAAATCAACCGGGGGGAATGTTCCAAATTGCGCCGGATAATGCCTTGATTGCCATGGCCCAAGGGGAGGGGATTGCCTTGCTGTCCTTAGAACCGGGGGCGGAGCCATTGGACTTTTTAGCGCAGTTTGGCATGGTGTTGGATTTTTCCCCCGATGGCACGACGGCGGCGATGGTGGATTTTAACCGCAATAGTCCGGAGATGCTCTATACGCGATCGCTCTA
>RECT01000361.1 GCA_007693875.1 Spirulina sp. DLM2.Bin59 | reverse complement strand
ACACGATGCAACATATCAAGTCGGAGGTGGTGACGATCTGTGTCGGGTTGGCGGCTTCGATGGGGGCGTTCCTGTTAACAGCAGGCACGAAGGGCAAACGTCTGGCTCTGCCCCATGCCCGGATTATGATTCACCAACCCCTAGGGGGTGTTCAAGGCCGTCGTCAAGCGACGGATATCGAAATTGAAGCAAGGGAGATTATCCGGATTAAACGCCAATTGAATGAAATCATGGCGGAAAAAACCGGGCAATCCCTGGAAAAAATCGAAAAAGACACCGATCGCGATTATTTCATGTCTCCCCATGAGGCTTTGACCTATGGGTTGATCGATAAGGTGATCGAGGAAACCCCCTAGGGGATTAATTCCTCAGGGCGAAATGGGTGGGGGCGAAAAATTTTTCGCCCCTACGTTGTTGATGGCGATCGCTCTAGCACTCTAGGTATTCTTTTTGCGCCATTGGGTATAGCCCCAATAGCCTAGGGCTAAAACTTGTAGGGGCAGGATTGCTAAAAACTCCCCCCATAAACCTGACTCCACCCCAGAGCGGGAAATCGTGGCGAAGCAAAGTAAGCCGAAGCCGAGACTGACGATAAAAACGAGGGATTGGGGGGAAGGATGGCGAGCAGGCATAGCAGATTAAGGATTTTTGGTATATTAAGGGCTGTTTCTGTTTCCCCCTAATCATGGCCGGTTATGCCTTGCCCGAGAATGCTGCGGCGTTGACGGAATCCACCTCGATCGCGATCGCCCAGCAGATCCAATTTCACCCCATCTTAACGCCCTTAGCCGATGAAGCCATTACCTCCAGCTTTGTCCAGGCCGGCACTGGGGGGCCGCCCATTCTCCTCCTCCATGGGTTTGATAGCTCGCTGTTGGAATATCGCCGCCTCTGGCCCCACCTGAGCCAACACCATCAAACCTGGGCCGTGGATCTTTTGGGCTTTGGCTTTACTGAGCGTTGCCCTGGGTTGCCCTACGGCCCGGCGGCCATTCAATCCCATTTATTCGCTTTTCTTGAACATCACATCAAAACTCCGGTGATTCTCGTCGGCGCTTCCATGGGCGGCGCGGCGGCCTTAGATTTTGCCTTAACCTATCCCGATCTTGTGGAGCGGTTAATCCTCATTGATAGTGCGGGGTTGGCGGGGCGGCCCATGGCGGGAAAATTGATGATTCCGCCTTTGGATCGGTGGGCGACGGATTTTTTACGCAGTCCTAAGGTACGGGAAGGGATCAGCCGTAAGGCCTATTACGATTCTCGATGGGTGACGGCGGATGCGACGTTATGCGCTTCCCTTCATGTGGAGCAACCGGGTTGGCGGGAGTCGTTAATTGCCTTTACGAAAAGTGGCGGCTATGGCTCCTTTCAAGGCCAATTGCCCCAATTGCCACAACCGACGCTGATTCTTTGGGGTCAACAGGATCGGATTTTAGGCACGAAGGACGCGCCCCGGTTTGAGCGGTTGATTCCCAATAGTCAATTGGTATGGATTCCAGAGGCGGGCCATGTGCCCCATTTGGAACAGGCGGAAAAGGTGGCTGAGGTGATGCTAGACTTTATCCGCCAAGGCAAACCCATCATTTCCACGGTGTCCTGATGCGGGTTTTGCACGTTATTCCCTCCCTTTCGCCCCTGCGGGGTGGGCCGACGGCGGTGGCCTTGAATTTGGTGCGGGAGTTGCGATCGCAAGGCGTGGATGCGGAAATTTGCGCCACCAATGATCACGGCCCCGATACCCTAGCGGTTCCCTTGGGGGAGCGTTGCGATTATGAGGGTGTGCCGGTGTGGTTTTTTCCCCGGTTTTCCCTGCCGTTAAAGCAATTATCTTTAGGGCGCGATCGCAGTTTTCTCTTTTCCCTGGCCTGGACGCGGTGGCTTTGGGATCATGTCCGGGATTATGACGTGCTGGATACCCATTATCTTTTTGCCTACGGCTCCACTGCCGCGACGGCCATCGCCCGTTGGCATCAGGTTCCCTACACGATGCGCACCATGGGGCAATTGGCCCCTTGGGCTTTGGCCCAAAGTGCGAAAAAAAAGCGGGTGTATGGGGATTTAATTGAGCGGCGATCGCTCAACCGGGCCGCGTTGGTACATTGCACCACAGCGGGAGAAGCGGCGGATGTAACGGCCTTTGGTGTCACCAGTCCGACGGCGGTTGTGCCCTTGGGGGTGACACCAGGGGCGAAAATTCCCCAAGCGGGCCAAGTCCTGCGGCAACGCTACGGCATTGGTGAAAATGTCCCGATTATCCTTTTTTTCTCCCGCCTCCATTACAAAAAACGCCCGGAATTGCTCCTGGCCGCCCTAGCCGATGTGCCACATCCCTTTCATCTCCTCCTTGCTGGGGAAAGCCACAGCCCCGCCTATCAACAGGCCTTAGAAGCTCAGATTCAGCAATGGGGGCTAGGGGAGCGGGTGACGTTTACCGGTTTGGTGGTGGGGGAAGCAAAAGAATTAGTGTTGCAAGGGTCGGATCTGTTTGTGTTGCCTTCCTTTGCGGAAAATTTTGCGATCGCCGTAGCGGAAGCGATGGCGGCGGGCTTGCCGGTGATTATCACCCCCGATGTGCAGATTGCCCCGGAGATTGCCCAAGCCCAAGCGGGTTTGGTGGTGGAGGGTGCGCCCCAACCCTTAGCCGCAGCCATCGATCAATTATTGAAAAATGCCCTTCTCCGGCAACAATTGGGCAAAAATGGAGAAGCTTTAGCGCGATCGCGCTACCATTGGCCGGCGATCGTCACCCAACTCATTGACCTCTATCAGGGTGTGATTGCGCAATCCTCCCATGGAGATTCCCTCCCTTGATCCTGCATCATCTTTTGATTGGGCCGCCAGGAAGCGGTAAAACCACCTTTGCTCAGGTGCTGGCTACGGTTGTACCCCAGCCTTGGATTGTGTCGAGCGATCGCATCCGGAGCCAACTCTATGGCGATGCCCAAATTCAGGGGGCTTGGGCGGAAATTGAAGCCGCCATGGGTGATGAAATCTATCGTGCGGTGGCCCAAGGCCAAACGGTGATCTATGATGCCACCAATGCCCGCCAAGCCCACCGTTTGGCTTGGTTAACCTTAATGGCTCCCCTCCAACAATCCTGGATCGCCTGGCAGATGGATACATCCCTAGAACTCTGCCTAGAGCGGAATCAGGGGCGCGATCGCATCGTCCCCCCCGCCGTGATTGAATCCATGGCCAACGCCCTCGCCACCCATCCCCCCAGCCTTGCCGAGGGTTGGCACAGCCTCATCCCCATCCAACCCCACGAAGTCAACCCCAAAACAATCCGGGAAAAATTAGCAGCCCTCACACCGTAGGGGCGTTGGCGTCAGCCTGCCGGAGGCAGAAAAATCTTTCGCCCTCCCCTTTCGCTGGGGATTCAGAAAAAATTGCACATCAGAGGGCGCAAGCAATTGCATTCCTACTTATCTTCAGAAATCACCCGCGTACAGGCCCAATTACTCGGTAAACCCGACGGCCAACCCATCCGCAGGGCCTCAGGGCAGATCGTCGTCACCGTCAATTGACAATCAATCAGTTGAAATCCCTCTTTTTCCACCTGGCGCAAACTCTGCTTGAGAATCGAATCATTATTAAATTCCACCGTCTTATTGCACTGCACACAGACCATATGGTGATGGTGGTGGGGATGGGGTCGGTGCAATTCGTAATGTTTATGGCCTTCCGCTAACTCCAACTCCCGCAAAATCCCCATCCGGGCCATGAGCTTCACACTGCGGTAAATCGTTGAGAGGCTGATGGGTTCCCCCCGTTCTTCCAGAGTATGCTGAAGCTCTTCTGCGCTGAGATGATCACCACGGGGGAGATTTTGAAAGACATGGAGAATTTTTTCCCGCTGGGGGGTCAATCGCCAGCCCCGTGAATTGAGTTCGGCTTTGAGGGTGTTGGCAGTGTAAGGAATCATCAATTCTCAGAAAATTCAACTTATTGACAATGATAAGGGGTTGGATCCCTTAGTTGCAACATTTTTGATTAATTGAGAATGATTATCTTGTTGGGGGGATGGGGAACAGGGAATGGGGAACGGGGGATGGGAAATGGCCGTAGGGGCGTTGGCGTAAGCCTGCCGTAGGCACAAAAATTTTTCGCCCCGGTTTGCTTGGGGTACGACCAACCTTAAAGCACGCCCTTGGAACTGGGGATCTCCTGGGCGCGACGGGGATCGATCGCCACCGCCATCCGTAGGGCACGGGCAAAGGCTTTGAAGGTGGCCTCAATGATGTGGTGGGAATTGATCCCGTCCAATTGGCGAATATGGAGGGTTAACTGGCTATGGTTAACGATCGCCACGAAAAATTCCCGCACCAGTTGCGTATCGTAGTTGCCCACTCGTTGGGTGGGAATTTCTAACCCATAGCTGAGATGGGGCCGGCCGGAAAAATCCAGCACCACTTCCACCAATGCCTCATCCAGGGGGGCGATGAAATGGCCAAAGCGATGAATGCCCTTGCGATCGCCCAAGGCCTTGGCCAAGGCCATCCCCAAGGTAATCCCCACATCCTCATTGGTGTGGTGATCATCAATTTCCCAGTCCCCATGGGCATGAATATCTAAATCGACTAAGCCATGGGAGCTAATTTGATGGATCATGTGATCGAGGAAAGGCACGCCGGTTTTACTGCGGCATTGCCCCGTGCCATCGAGGTTGAGGCTAACGGTGACATCGGTTTCACCGGTAGTGCGTTGGACGGTGGCGGTGCGGTTGGCTGGGATAGTGGTGGGGCGATCGCTCAGTTGCATGGCAATTTATCGTTTGTTTCAACAATCCTACAAAACAATCTCAAAGTCCCTCTCCCGTTCTGGGAGAGGGATTTAGGGTGAGGGCAGAGGATCACATCCCCATAATCTCATAGCCAGAATCCACATAGAGGATCTGCCCCGTGACCCCACTGGCCAGATCACTACAGAGGAACGCCGCTGCATTGCCCACTTCCGTTTGTGTCACCGTGCGGCGCAGGGGAGCCGTAGCTTCCACATGGTGGATCATGTCTAAAATGCCCCCCACAGCAGAGGAAGCGAGGGTACGGATCGGGCCGGCAGAAATGCCATTAACGCGGATATTTTGCGGCCCCAACTCCGCCGCCAAATACCGCACACTCATTTCTAAGGCCGCCTTCGCCACCCCCATCACATTGTAATTGGGAATCACCTTCACCCCCCCTAAATAGGTGAGGGTGACGATCGCCCCCCCTGCATTCAACAAAGGCCGCGCCCCCTGGGCCAACACCGGCAGGGAATAACTGCTAATTTCCAACGCCGTTTTAAAGCCATCGCGGGAGGTGTTGACGAATTCTCCGGTGAGATCATCGCGGTTGGCAAAGGCGAGGCAATGGATCAGGATGTCGAAATTGCCCCATTGGGCTTTGACTTGCTCGAATGTGGTGGCAATTTGAGCATCATCCTGGACATTGCAGGGTAAAAACAGCGTTGGATTGAGGGGTTCAACGAGGTTGCGAACTTTCTTCTCAAACTTACCGGCCTCGTCGGGCAAATAGGTAACGCCAATTTCAGCCCCGGCTGCGTGGAGCTGTTGAGCAATACCCCAGGCAATGGAGCGGTTATTGGCAATGCCAGTGACCAGGGCTTTTTTGCCGGTTAAGTCTAGGAGCATAGTGGGTTTACAGAAGGGAATAACGCTGACCTTCTAGACTATCAAACTTAGGGGACGCGATCGACCCAAGGATGAAGGATGAAGGCAGAAGGCAGAAGGGGGAATCTCTCTTGGGCTAAGGTTTTGCCTTGTGGGTATGGTCGGGTGATTTCTGCCACGCTTTGACTACTCCCCGCGCTAAAGCGACGGGGATTCTCTGGAGGGATTTTAGAACTTCCGTGTTAGGGCGAATCTTCTAGCCTGCGCCCCAGAATCACTAAATCCGCATCCCGGCCATCCAAGCGGGCGATGCGGGGCAGATACCCCCATTCCTGAAACTGGTATTGCTCAAACAGGGCCAAGCTGGGGGCGTTGTGGGCGAAGATAAACCCCAACAGCGTTGTGATCCCCACCACTGGAGCCTGGGCTAAACCATACTCCAGTAATTGACGGCCAAAACCCTGCCGTTGCTGAGATGAGTCTATGTAGAGGCTTATTTCTGCGGTGGCCCCGTAGGCGGGGCGGCCATAGAAGGCTTGGAAACTGAGCCAGGCGATGGGGCGATCGCCCTTAACCATCACCCAGAGGGGATATTTTTCCGGGGTATGGGCAGCAAACCAATCCCGGCGGCTTTCCACGGTAATCGGTTCAAGATCTGCCGTGGCCTGGCGGCCGGGGATCGACTGGTTATAAATGGCGACAATGGCGGGTAAATCCGTCGGGGTGGCAAGGCGAATCATCAACAACTCCAGAAATTTGGCAGAATAGGGGCATAGAGCAAAATTTCAAACGGGCAACCGTCCCCCAGCTAAACATCAATGTCGAAAAAACCAACCAATTTTTGGGTCGAAAGTGCCAGTGTGATTGGGTTAAGTTTATTCTTTTCCCTCGTGATCCGGACATTCATCGCTGAAGCTCGCTACATTCCCTCGGAATCGATGTTGCCGACGTTGGAAGTGGGCGATCGCCTCATGATCGAAAAAATCTCCTACCGCTTCAACCCTCCCCAGCGGGGCGAGATCATCGTCTTTTACCCCCCGGACACCGCCACAAAATGCGATCCACTGCGGCCCCAATCCCTACCGATCCGGGATGCCTATATCAAGCGGATTGTGGGTCTGCCCAATGAAACGGTGGAAGTCAAGGAAGGCACGGTTTATATTAATGGCGAGCCGCTCACGGAAGACTACACCAAAGCCCCGCCCAATTACACCCATGGCCCCGTCACCGTTGCCCCCAATAGCTATTTAGTGCTAGGGGATAACCGCAATGCCTCCTGTGATTCCCATATCTGGGGGGTAGTTCCCAGAGAGAATATTATCGGTCGCGCCGCCGTGCGGTTTTTCCCCTTTAACCGTCTTGGTACAGACATTTAACCCCCTTTTCTCCCATGAGTGATCCACCCCAAACCGATGGCCATGATGCCCTCGTGGAGGCCATCGCCCAAGCCATTGCCATCCAACTGGATCCCAAAGGGCAAAATTTAGAATTGGTGGAGATCAAAAGTTATCCCCGGTTTGGGGGGATGATTCGGGCGCGGCAATGGATGACGGGGTTGGTGGCCCTGGGCTTGGGCTATGCGATCGCCAATAGCCTGCTTTCCCTTTGGCCCACTGCCTTTTTCCCCCTGCGTTTCACCCTGGCCCTGGGGGCGATCGCCAGCGGCTTAACCCTTGTGATCCTGCTGATGGTGGAACTACTCCAGGGGGCGGGTACGGATCAGGAGGTGCAATGGCGGTATGGGGATCGCCTCTTGCGAGAATACCAATTCATCCCCTCCCTCAATCAATTTATCCCTGTCCTGCTGCTCCTTGCCTTGGGGTTACTGACGATCATTTTTGGGTTTGCCAATCTTTACGGCGAACTCGTTCGCTATGATCCCAGCCATTTCAGCGGCCTCACACCGGGCCTCTATGCCCTCTATTTTTCCCTTGTCACCTTTTCCACCGTCGGTTATGGCGATATTCATGCCGATTCCTTCCTGGCCCGTTTGGCGGCGGTGGGGGAAATTTTTACGGCGATGTTTTTTAGTCTGGTGGTGATTTCGACGATCCTTTCCTGGGTCATTGCCCATAAACGCCAAGAACAGGAGCTAACCATTAAGCAACGGATCCGCGATCGGGGTGCGGCTCGCCATCATCCTGCTCCCCCTGGACAATCATGAGCGGCTGGTTTGCTCTCTGGCATCGGGATGGGGAACCCGCCGATCCGGGGATCCTCCGATCCATGGTGGCGGCCCTGATCCCTGCCGGCCCCGATCGCCAAACCCTATGGCAAGGGGAACAGCTAACCCTCGGTCATGGGCTGCTGGCCATCCGCCCCGAATGCCCCCAACCCCTCACCCTAGATGGGGAAGTGTACCTCACGAGTTCCGTGCGCCTCGATGGTGTGGCGCAATTGCGGCGGGATTTGGGCTGTAGTGCTTCAGTCTCGCAACCGGAGCTATTGTTAAGGGCCTATCTGACTTGGGGAGAAGCCTGTTTAGAACGGATTCAGGGGGATTTTGCCTTTGCCCTCTGGGATGGGCGGCAGGAAATGCTTTGGTGTGGTCGGGATCAGTTGGGGGTGAAGCCGCTGTATTACGCCCATGTGGGGCCGTTGGTGGGGGTGAGTACGGCCATCGCCCCCCTGCGCAGCCATCCAGGGGTAAGGGGGACATTGAATGAAGAGGCGATCGCCGATTTTCTCCTCTGCGATTTCAACCACAACCCCCACACCACAACGTTTCAGGATATTCAATGTTTACCGGGGGGCCATGTACTCCACATTACCCCTGAGGATCTTTCTGTACGCCGTTACTGGACTTTACCCGTTCCGGAACCCCTGCGGTATCGCCATCCCCAGGACTATATCGAAGCCTTTCACGGACATTTAAAAACGGCGGTAGCGGATCGCCTCCCCCCGGATCAGCCCGCTGGAATTTTGCTCAGTGGGGGGTTGGATTCGGGAATTTTGGGGGCTATTGCCCAAGACCTCAATCCCGGCCAACTCCAAGCCTATACCGTCGGCTATCAAAGCCTGATCCCCGATACCGAACCCCAATACAGCCGCCAAACCGCCCAAGCGTTACAGATTCCCCTCGAAATCCTCTGGGCTGATGAGTCTGTACCCTTCACCCACCAACTCCCTAGCCCAGAACCCAGCCTCGATATCACCCCCCAATTCACCGCGATGAAATATGGGTTAATTACCCAACAAAGCCGCGTCCTCCACTATGGTCAGGGGGGCGATGAGGGGAGGCGACTTACGACG
>RECT01000279.1 GCA_007693875.1 Spirulina sp. DLM2.Bin59 | reverse complement strand
ATATTAGGAAATCTTCTGATGATCACTTACCAGAAATTCCTGATGATCTGGTTAACTATCTTGATCAACATGCTGCGGACTTAACCAGTTTTCGCGATCGCTTCCTGCAAGGAGAAACACCCGATGTAGGGATAGCCTATGATGTGAGGAATTCAAAGTTTATCTCAGAAATTCCCAGTTTTTCAAGCCTATTGATCATGACAAGGCTATTCATGCTCAGGGCCATTCAACATCACCAAATGGGTCAGGTAGAAGAAATGAGAGCTAACCTAGATGCAGTCTTGCAGATTGTTGAACCATTACAAGATCGCCATGAAGTGGGTGCTCAGTTTGTTAAATTGAGACTTGAAACTGAATTACTCCATATTGTCCAAAGACTCGATATTTTCCCTCACTCACTTCAAGAGAAATTTCAAGAAAATACCAGGTTGAGAAATGAAAAAATGTTGCAATCGATGCGATTTGAAAGCTACTATACGTATGCGATGCTTTCTGAAATAAGTGAACCATCAGACTTCTTTGAGATTGGGAAAATTTTATCGCAATTCTCAAAGCCATACCTACAGGTTATTAACAGAGAGCTGTGGAAAGTTGCAAGTCAAATTCAAACTGAACTTCAAGGCAGCGATGTTTGCCGTCTCAATGTTGAAGAATTTTACACAAGAATCTCTCCCGGTCGTTGGAAGATCTTGGATTACTCTGATGTAATACGCTATCAGCTTGGATTTTGGACGAGATCCCAACGATTTCAGTTCTCCTTTGAACTCACCGAAAAAGTGCATCAGGTCAAAGCCTTAACCCGTCAGCAAGGAAAATTTCCTGAATCCGTCCCAGGCATTGAAACATCAACTTGCGCAGGTAGCCAGTGGCGTTATACGGTGAATCCCGATGGAACCGCAACCCTTGATCTCGAAGGGATTCCCGAAGCCCTTGAAGAATTTAGCTCTGATCCGAGCTGGAGATATACCCTCAAGCGATCGCAGATCTGAACTCTTTCTTGCAAAATTTGGGCAATTTCCCCCGTGGTGCGCATGGAGCGGGTTAATACAAGTCGTAACGCAACAGCGTACAGGCTAACGTGCCGTTAAAAACAGGGAACCGTTGGCTGGCTTTTAACCCCACTTCTTTACTCAAGGGTTTGGTGGTTAACACATAGGCCGTCCAGCCGGTGAACCGTTGTTTAAAGAGATCCCCTAACTCTCGATAAAATCCTTTCAATTCCTCCACTTCCCCCAAACGATGGCCATAGGGGGGATTACAGATCAACACCCCCGGCTCCTCGGTGGGGGGGCGCACTTCCACCAGATCCTGAAGTTTGAAATCTACCAATTGATCTAAACCACAGTGGGCGGCATTGTCCCTTGCCTGTTGCAGGGTTTGGATGTCGCGATCGCTCCCCACGATCGCCGCTGGCAGTTGGGATTTTCGCGCTGCTTCCGCTTCAGCCCGCAATTGCCCCCACAGTTCCCCATCAAAATCCGGCCACCCCTCAAACCCAAACTGAGCGCGAAACAAACCCGGCGCAATATTTAACGCCTTTAGCCCCGCTTCCAGGGGAATTGTCCCGGAACCACAACAGGGATCAAAAAGGGGGCGATCGCCCTGCCAATCAATATGGGCCAACAATGCCGCCGCCAGGGTTTCCTTGAGGGGGGCCGCCCCCACCCCGGGCCGATAGCCCCGCCGATGTAAACTACTGCCGGAACTATCAAGGCTGAGAATCCCCCGCCGTTGGTGGATGTGGAGATTGAGCCGCACCTGGGGATTCTGGGGATCAACGTTGGAACGCCGGCCCGTTTGTTGTCGCTGTTGATCGACAATGGCGTTTTTAACCTGGAGGGCAGTGAAGTGGGTGTGGTTCAACTCCGTATTTCCCCCAGTACAATCCACCGCTAGGGTCTGGTTAGGGGAGAGATAATTCCGCCAATCTACCTGTTGCACTTCTCGATATAACTGTTTAGCATGGGAGCAAGGAAATTCAAGAATGGGGACTAACACCCGAAAGATCGTTCTGGCCCAAAGATTGACGCGGTAAAGGAGGAGGCGATCTGCGTCGGCGCCCCCACTACTCCAAAACTCTACCCCCGTGAATTGGGGCTTAACCTCGGTTGCGCCGAGGGTCTTCAATTCTTCCGCAGCGAGAGCCTCTAGGCCCCGCGCAACCGTTGCAAAGTAACGTGGCATTCTTGATCCATCCCATTCCATCCTTCCATCATCCCCTGAAAGGGTTCCCAAGTACAAAAGCCCCCTGGGGTCAGCCAGGGGGCACAAGTCCATCAGTCAGGTTCAGTATCGACCGGAGCGGTTAAACCGTCTTCGGTCGGCCTCTGTTCCCTAATCACAAGATTAAGGGATTAATCGTGAAAAACTTGTGAAACTCCATAAATTTTCCTAGCTTGCCCCATTAAATTGCGCTGCCGCATCCCGTACCGCTTCCTCAACGGTTTTTTGCCCCAGCATCGCGGCTTGGAGATTTTCATAAATGGCCTTTTGCAAAATATTTAGATTATCCATAGGGGGAATCAGCACCTCCGCATCGGGTAACTGTTCCGCCCCCACTTTAATCGCCTGCTCTAGGGGCGTAACATCGGGCTTGCCACTCAAGAAAGCAATGTATTTTTGTAATGCTGTTTGGGTGGAGGGCAAGACATTGGCGGCTTGGGCAAAGGCCAGTTGATTGTCGCTGTTGGTGACATAGAGGGCAAATTTAACGGCATCCTTGGGGCGATCGCTATCCCGAGGCACAACTAAATTCATCACCGCCACCGTCTTTTTCCCCGTTGCGCCGGTAATTTGGGGGGCAGCGGCGGACACCTGGGCCACTTCTGGGGCATTGGTGGCAATGGCCCCTAAAAACTGCGCCGATGTCCCCAGTAATGCCGTCTCCCCCGCTTGATAAAGATCAATGGCGTAGCGATGGCCCTGGGTCAGCACCTCCGGCGGCAACAGTTGGGATTGATACAAATTCACCCAATAGTCAAAGGCCGCCAACCCCGCTGGCGTATCAAAGGCGGCTTTCCCCGTCTCATCCACCAGATCCACCCCCATCTTCACCAAGGATTCCAACACCTCCCCCGAATCCTCCGGCACAAAGGTTACAAAAAAGGCATATTTCCCCGTCTTCTCCTTCACCTCCTGCGCCACCGTTGTCAACTCTTCATAGGTGGCGGGGGCTGTGGCAATGCCGGCCTGGGTTAGTAACGCCTCGTTATACACCGTAATTTGCGTCGTTAAATACCAAGGCACACCAAAGGCCTGATCATTGAGGGTTCCCGCCTGCCAAATCTTCGGCAGGTATTCGCCCCGATCCTCAGGGGTGAGGGCATCATCGAGATCCAGCCAAGCGTTACGGGTGGCGAGTTGGGAGGCAAATTTAGGATTGAGATTGACGACATCGGGGGCAGTTCTCGCGGAAACCGAGGTGAGAATTTTCGCCTCCATGGCATTCCAGGGCACATCCTCCCATTGCACTGTAATCTCAGGATTTTCCGCCTCAAAATCGGCAATTAACTCGGTGAAATAGTCGGTAAACTCGGGTTTGAGTTGCATCGTCCAGAATTCGAGGCTGTCGCTGGTTTGGGGCGCACCGCAACTGGTGAGCCAGGTGAGACACAAACCAATCAAGCCATAACAGAGGGTACGGAGGGCAGAACGACGGTGCAACATAGCAAAGCTGAGGGGAAAGAATTCGCCATTCACTATAACTCACCAGTCCCCTCAATGCTGGGGAGAAATTCTCGCCCCTGGCCTGGTGATTTGGGGAGAAATTTGGGTAGATTTAGACTACACTCAGGCTTAACCCACCATTGTCTGCACCGCCTGGACGCACAACGCCCATGTTTAATTCCTTTAAGAACCTATTTGCTAAGAAGGGCAACGGCATCGGTCTTGAGATCGCGCCGGAGCGGATTAATATCGTCCAACTGCGGAAGCAGGGACAGACCTATAAGCTTTCGACGTTCGTGACGGAAGAAGTCCCGGAGGGGATTATTGAGGAGGGTCGGATTCTGGATTCCCCGGCGTTGGCGGAACTGATTCGCGAAACCCTCGATAAAAACAATATCAAAACCAAGAAGATCGCCACCGCTGTGCCGATGCGGGAATCGATTATCCGGTTGATTCCCATTCCCTCGGAGCTGGATGATCAGGAGTTGAGGGATATGGTGCTCAACCATGAGGCGGGGTTATATCTGCCTTACCCTCGGGAGGAGGTGGATCTGGATTACCAAAAGTTGGGCTTTTTTGAGGATGAGGATGGCATTGAAAAGGTGCAAGTGCTGTTGGTGGCGACGCGGCGGGAGGTGACGGATATGTATCTGGAAACCTTTGAGCAGGCGGAGTTAGAGATTGATGTTTTGGAGATTAATAGCTTTGCCTTGATCCGTACCATCCGCGAGCAGTTGCGGGCTTTTGGCCCCCAGGAGGCGGTGGTGTTGGTGGATATTGAGTTTGAGAGTACGGAAATTGCGATTATTGTCGATGGGGTGCCGCAGTTTTCCCGGACGGTTCCCATTGGCACGTTTCAATTGCAAAGTGCCCTCTCCCGGGCGATGAATTTGCCGACGAAGCGGGATACGGAAATGCTCCAGGGGATGACGATTCCCAATACGCCAGTGGATGGGTTGCGCACGGGGGCGACGGGGGTTAATCCGGGGATGGCGGCGTTGCTGCGGGTGTTGGGGGAGTTGACCGATGAGTTGCGGCGCTCCATTGATTTTTATCTCAATCAAAGTGCAGATTTTGAGGTGGCGCAGTTGCTCCTGGCGGGGCCGGGGGGTGGGATTGGCCAGTTGGATGAGTTTTTTACGAATCGGCTCAGTTTGCCCGCCGAGCAGATTGATCCCGTCACCGCGCTATCCTTGGAGATGGATGAGGAGATTCCGGAGATTCTCCGGCCGGGGCTGGGGGTGGCGTTGGGTTTAGGTTTGCGGGAGGTATAGGGTTATGTATGGTTTAGATGTTAATTTCCTCAAGGATCGGGCGATCGCCGCTTCTCCGGGGGCGGTGGCTAAGGCCAAGGCGCCGACGCGGAAGGTAACGCTGACGGAACTGGTTCCCCTCATTGGTGGGGTGGCTGGGGGGCTGTTGGTGGTGGCGATCGCCGGTGGTTGGTGGGGTTATCAACAGTTACAAATCCAGCAGATCAATGAGCAGTTGATCGTTCTAGATGGTCAAATCACGGCCCTTCAGCAGCAGAACCAACGGATTCAGCAACTCAACACAGAGATTGAGGTGGCCCGACGCCAAACCAATGGGTTAGCGCAGGTTTTTGCGCGGATTTTTCCTTGGTCAGCGATTATTGAGGATGTCCGGGTGCGGATTCCCACGGGTTTGCAACTGCGTTCCTTCCGGGTGAGCGAGGCGGATGGGGCGGCGGCCCAACCCAACCCCGATGGTACGATGCCCTCAACAATGCCGTCTGTCACCCTAGATGGCTATGCTGATTCCTATGGTGCTGTTAATGTTTTCTCGGTGAGTTTACAGCGGTCGGCTTTTTTTGATGGCAATACGGTGCGGATTACCGAGGCTGAACAGATTGCCGATCCCCACACGATCACCGCTGCCACTACGGCGGATGGTGAAGGCGGGGGAAATGTAACAATCGACCTGCCCCAAGTGGTGCGCTATTCGATTACTGGCAATATCCGCGATCTCACCACTTTAAGTAGTGACGAGTTGATTACTCAATTGCGGAATAAGCAAAATCTGGGTTCAGTGATTCGTTTGGAAACGTTGAGAGAAAGGGGACTGCTAGATCAATGACTTTTGTCGATGACTTAATGGACGAGCAGGAGCAGGAGGCTTCTCCCTATCCTAATGTTATGGGGCTTTCCCTCACTCCTGCGGTGGGGGGTGGTCTGGTTTTCTTTTTGGGTATTGCTGGGGCTGCGGCGATCATGTATTTCCTGGCTATACCGACGGGGCAGGAGTTGGCTGAGTTAAAGTCAACGGTGGATCAAAAGGAGTTAGAGCGCAGCCAACTTCAGGAGGCGGAGGCCAGGATTGGCCAACTGGAGGCGGATTTAGCGGTGACTCGTGCGGATCAGCAGGGGGTGCTGAGTTTATTTGCGGGTGAGGAGGCGAGTCAAACTTTGCTGGCGACGGTGAGCCAACAGGTGGAAAATAGTCAGGGAAATTTGTTGCGGTTTACGCCGCCAACTGCTGAACCGCAGATCGTGGAGGAGGGTCAATGGGGGCCGGATGTCAATGGTTTACTCAAGACGCAAACGCTTCAGTTACAGTTGGAGGCGGGTTTTAGCGAGACGATGACGATTTTGCGTAATATTGAGCGGTTGCAGGCGTTGGTGGCGGTGAAGTCGATTACGTCTGAGGTGGCGACTCAGGAGGAGCGGCAATTACTGTTAGGGGGGGAGGTGACGACGACGGGGGGGCCGTTGCTGACGACTAATCTCAGTCTGGAGTTGCTTTACCCGGTGAGTGCGGCGGAGTTGGCTGCGACGGAGCAGGAGGCAGACCCTGATGCTGAACCGCCTGTGGAGTAGTATTCAGGGAGGGGGAATGGTCGGGTTAAGCATAGTTGTTATAGTTGTTGAGGAGTTGAGCTTGTGAGTATTTATACCAATGCAATGGGTTTATTGGGAACGGCGGCTTTAGTGGCGTTGGTGGCCCAGCCGGCGATCGCCGCTTCGGTGGAAATTATTGATGTCCGTCTCCAACGGGGGGAACGGGATTTTCAGTTGGTGTTACGGACGACGACGGGGGGCGATCGCCCTCAAATCCTTACTCTCAATCAGGGCAATCAGTTGATTGCGGAGTTGGTGGATACGCAGTTGAATATCAGTGGCAACCGTTCTGGTTTTCGCACGGAAAACCCGATGCCGGGGATTGCGGCGATTGAGTTGGTTCCCAGTGGCCCCAGTACGGTGCGGGTGATTGTGACGGGGACTGATGCCCCCCCGGTGGGTCAGGTGTTGCAACGGCAGGCGGATCAGGTGGTGTTGGGTTTCACTTCGGCGGAAAATGCGGGCGATCGCGCCGCTGCCCGGCAACCTTCTGATGCGCCGTTACCGCCGCCGATTCGTCCCCAGTCCAATGATGAGGGAGTTAATATCCAGGTTCTACCGTCCCCTACGCCCAGCAGTCCTAGCCCAACCACAACGGCTTCTCCGGTGGCTCCCCCACCTTCGGCGGAGGAATCGCCGCTATTCCAACTCGATCCCAATCTTTTTGCCCAATCTACGCCTCGCTCGGATGTTTTAGTCCCCAATCCAGAAATTACGATTGATGGAGGGCGACCGGCTCCAGCGGCGTTCCCAGCTCAACCCGTTTCCCCTGCCCCACCGTTTTTGCCCCGTGCCGTTGCGCCGCCCGTGGGGGATATTGCGGTGGCCACAATGAATGTGCAACCTGAGCTTATTGATCTGGGAACGGCACAACCCATTTCCCTTCGTATGGCAGAAGCTCAGGCGGATACAGTTTTGTCACTGTTAGCCCGTACCGCTGGTCTTAATCTAATTTTTGCATCAGGAGATGGTGGTGGTGCTGCAGAGAGTAGCACTGTTTCCATCGATCTTGAAGGCGAATCTATCCAAGATGCATTTAATTATGTCCTACAAGTTGCCGGGCTTGAGGCTCAACGACGAGGACGCACTATCTTTGTTGGAAGGCGTTTGCCGGAGGGAGCAAAAGATTATGTCAGTCAAACCTTTCGCCTTAACCAAGCCAACGCAGAGAGTATCGCCAACTACCTGGCAACTCAGGGTGCTGAAGTCCAGCTCGTTACACAAACCCGCCGTGAGGTCCGAGATCCTCAAACAAATCGGTTACTTGAAGTTGTGTTTGAGTCTCCTGCAATTTCTAGTGTGCGGCCAACTTTAGATAATGAAGCCAATCTACCATTGCGTAGATTGGCGGTCTCATCAGATGAACGAATGAACACCATTACAGTGAGTGGATCAGCGCCAAAAGTAGCCCTAGCGAGTCAAATCATTCAGCAACTTGATGCTCGATTGCGCCAAGTTGTCGTCAATGTGAAAATTATCGATATTAATTTACAAAATATCGGTCGCTTTGGCACAAGCTTTTCCTTTGGATTAGGAGATACTGGTATCATCAATCAAAGTGGTATTGCCATTATCAACTTCGGAACCGAGGATAATAATATTCAACCTGATGTACAAGGATCAGGTCAACGCGCCCCTGTGGCTACGGACATCACAGGGGATACAGTTGGCTCAACAGCAATTGGAACGGTGGGTTCTCGAAGTTTTAGGATGATCAATGAGTTTTTGGTTCAACTACAGGCTTCCATTCAGACTAATAATGCTAAGATCCTCACCGACCCAAGCCTAGTGATTCAGGAGGGCCAAACTGCAGAAGTTGCACTCACGCAAGAAGTGGTTACAGATGTAACTGTTAGCCGAGATGTTAGTGATGGTTTGGTTACAGTAAGTACTACTACACAAAAGGGGGAAGTTGGTTTAAAACTATCAGTGAATGTGAGCCGTATCGACGACAATGGTTTTGTTTCGTTGTCTCTGGCACCGGAAGTTACCTCGATTGGCAACACACAAACAATTAATACTGCAGATGGTAGTAATGTGATTGCCCTACTCAACACCCGTCAACTTGGTTCTGGTCTGATTCGGATGCGGGATGGTCAAACGCTGATTTTATCGGGGATTATTCAGGATCAAGATCGGGTCAATACTCAAAAAATTCCCATCCTGGGGGATTTACCGATCATTGGCTCTCTGTTCCGCAGTACCAGCCGCACCAATGAACGGCGGGAAGTGATTGTATTGGTTACGCCGCAAGTTTTGGATGATTCCATGATGGCAACCCCCACGGGCTACACCTACACCCCCAACTACAACCCCCAACAAATGCTCCAACAACAGGGCATCGGCTCCCCCAGCC
>RECT01000122.1 GCA_007693875.1 Spirulina sp. DLM2.Bin59 | reverse complement strand
AAATGAGCCAGTTTCTCACCGAGCGGCAATCGGATCTGATTTCCCCCACCTATGGCGCCTTGGAATACCGCCGCCCTAACCAACCGGCCATGAGTGTGGGGATTTTGCGGGGCTATGTGCCCGATACGACCCTCGCTTGGAACTATAGCCTCGATCGCCTCCGGGATTATTTTGAGCAGGTATTGGTGAATCAAACCCCCATTACTGAGTTAGAATTCCCCAACCCCACCATTGCCATAGCCCAAGGGATCGAAATCCCCGAAATTGTCTACGATCGCCTTGGCTCCTACCTGGGTTCCATTGAACTCCTGGGGCAACGGACGGCGGAACTCCATCTCGCCCTAGCCAGTGATCAGCGGGAAGCGGCCTTTGCGCCGGAACCCTTCACGTCCTTCTATCAACGCTCCATCTATCAATACAGCCGTAACTTAGCGGGGCAGGTGATGTTAACCCTCAAGAAACGGCTCAACCAGTTCCCCGAAACTCTCCAACCCCTGATTCAAACCACCCTCAACCGCCAGGATCAAATCTTGGATCGTTTCCAACGGGTGTTAAACCAGAAAATCACCGCGATGCGATCGCGCTGCCATGGGGATTACCATTTGGGGCAAGTCCTCTATACCGGCAAAGATTTTGTCGTCATTGATTTTAAAGGGGAAAGCAGTCGCCCCATGAGTGAACGACGGATGAAGCGATCGCCCCTCCGGGATGTGGCGGGGATGTTGCAATCCTTCTACTATGCCGTCAGCATTGGGTTACGGCAGGAACTCAACAGCGGTTTAATCCGCCCTGAGCAACAGGGTTATATGGAGCAATGGGCAGATTATTGGTATCGCTGGGTGAGTTTAACGTTCCTCCACCACTACCTCACCACCGCTGCGCCGGGGAATTTCCTCCCCACGACGGAGCAGGAATGCCAAGTGATCCTAGAGAGCTATTTATTGGAAAAAGCCCTCCAGGAGTTAAGCGACAATCTGGAATATCGCCCCGATTGGATTGAACTAACGCTGCAACGAATTTTGCAATTGCTGGATTAAGGGATGGAGGGGCGAAAATTCTCATTTTTTCGCCCCCAGGTCATGGAAACAGATTAGGAACAGGATCTGAGCCATGTTTCAAGATCTTCCATGGTCTGCAAATCAAACATAGATTCACCCAATGCAGCAAGATCCTCTGAGTTAAGGGTGAAAATTTGCTCTTGGATGGGTTCAGGGATTGTTCCCAGTTTTCGGGTGAGGAGACGAAGAATTAAGGCTTGTTGTCCTTCCTGCCGACCCTCTTCACGACCCTCCTCACGACCCTCCTCACGACCTTCCCGACGGACTGTATTCATTACATTATGCCAGTCGCGATAATGCTTCAAACTGTTTTCATAGCGGCCTTGCTCAGAGCGGGAGAGATTTGCAAACTCTGCAACTTCAAAGAGTTGATTAAAAATCGGATTTTGTTGGAGGAGATCGGGGCGATCGCTCAATCCTGACAAATGCTTCAACACAAACAACCATTGATCTAGGGGAGTTTCCAATTCCTCTAGAGTTTTGATGAATTTTGGGAGTTCAATATAGATCCATTGCAGCTTGTCATAAAAGATATGGCAACCTTGATCTTTAAGCTTAATGATGTGAATCAGTTCTTCATCATCTTCATATTCATCAAAAATAAAGTCAAGAATACCCACCGCATAAACAGGGCATAATTGATAATTCCAGTACCCTTTTTCGGCTTGTTCTTGAATGGGAAATGTAGCATAATAAATGCTACGATCTTTGAAGTAATCTTGTTTAACTTTTTGGATTTCAACAATAAAGCGTTGACCGTCGCTGGCTTGACAATAGATATCAAAAATTGCTTTGCGATCAAGGGGGGATTTTCCCAAGTTTTCGGTGTTTTTATAGGTAAGGTCTTGGATTTGGTGGTGGGGGGGCAGGAGGGTATTGAGGAAGTCAATAACGATCGCTTTGTTAGCTTCGGTGCCGAAGATGCGTTTAAAACCGAAGTCGGTGAGGGGGTCGATATAGCGGAGGTAGGCCATGGCTTGGATAATAATGCTCTAGAGGCTAGTGTAGCGATGATGGGCGGGTCAGGGCTAACCAAACAGAAACCGGATTTCTTGCATCACCTCATCACCGCCTGACCCCCTCTCAGCAACCCGGTTTCTCAGCCTCACACCATCAGCAACGACCCACAACATCGCCCCTTTGCTCCGGAGCACCGCTCCCCTTTCGGGGTATTCTGAAAGGCCCAATCCTCCATCCCCCTGTTGTGATGAAGCGGTACTTACCCGCAGGACTTCAGACCTGGCTAGCGCGGCAGCATTTTGGCTCCTACGTCACCAGTGATCACTATGCCCTCCTCGAAGCCTGCCTAATCGGGTGTGTTTCGGCGATCGCCGCCCTTCTTCTCAAAGAGGGGATCGCCATCGTCGGTAACTTTCGCCTCCAACTGATCACCACCCTGCCCCAACTGGCCGGCCGCTGGCCCCTCAGTCTGCCGGTTTTCAGCTTTGCCCTCTGTTGGTTGGCGGGGTGGCTCGTGGAAACCTGGGCCCCCGATGCCAAAGGGGGCGGCATTCCCCAGGTTAAGGCCGCCCTAGCAGAATTTCCGGTCATCCTCTCGATTCGGGTGGCGGTGGTGAAACTCCTGGGCACAATCCTGATCCTCGGAGCCGGCCTCACCCTCGGCCGACGCGGCCCCACCGTCCACATCGGCGCTGCCCTCGCCGCCCAACTCAGCCAATGGGTTCCCACCTCCCCCCAACACCGCCGCCAAATGATCGCCGCCGGAGCCGCCGCCGGGTTGGCCGCCGGGTTTAATACCCCCATTGCTGGGGTGTTATTCGTCGTAGAGGAACTATCGCGGGATATGTCCGGGTTAACCCTCGAAACCGCCATTCTCGCCTCCTTCACCGGCTCCGTCGTCTCCCGCCTCCTCGGTTCAGCAGGGCTTAATCTTCCCGCCGCAATGCTGACGGTGAATCTCCATCATCACTTCACGATGAGAGAAATCCCCTTCTATCTCCTCTTGGGAACCCTCGCTGGCCTGTTGGGGGTCGCCTTCAATCGCGGCGTGTTGGCCAGTTTGGCCTTTAACCAGCGGTGGCGATGGGTCTGGTGGGGCGGCTCACCCCTTGCTTGGCGCATGGGAGCAGTGGGGTTAATTTCCGGGGGGGTGATTGCCTTTTCGCCGCCGACGCTCCTCAACAATGCCGGCCTGCGGGATTTTCTCGTCACTGGGGGCGCGGGTTGGCGGGAAACCCTGGTGATTTTTGCGATTCATTTTGGCCTGACGATTCTCGCCTATGGTTCCGGCGCACCGGGAGGACTGTTTTCCCCGGCTTTGGTGTTGGGTTCGGCATTGGGCTATTGGGTGGGGGAGTTGGCGATGGTCTTGGGGGGAGCGGATGCTAAGGCTACCTATGCACTGGTGGGGATGGGGGCTTTTTTTACCGCTGTGGCCCGGGTTCCCATTACCGCCATTGTGATTGTTTTTGAACTGACGATGGATTTTCAATTGGTGCTGCCTTTGATGATTAGCACGGTGGTGGCCTATGGGGTTGCGGAAACGCTGAAATCTGGCTCCCTCTATCAACATTTACTAGAAGTGAGTGGCATTGATCTCAAAGATGAGTCCAGCCGTCGGGAGGTGCTCACAGATCTGCGGGCGGGGGATGTGATGCAGCGGAAGGTGGAAACCTTGGTGGCGACGATGCGGGTGGAGGATGTCTATGGCGTGGTGCGGGAATCCCTACACCATGGCTTTCCGGTGGTGGATGAGGGGGAATTGGTGGGGATGGTGACGGAGCAAAATTTGGCGCGGTTAAATAGTTTGGAGCCGGAGCAGTTGGTGCGGGAGATGATGACGGCGGGGCCGGTGACGGTGCCGCCGTTGCTGCCGGTGGGGGATGTGATGTATTTAATGGATCGCTATCAGGTGTCCCATTTGCCCGTCACCGAGGGGCGGAAACTGTTGGGGATTATTACCCGCAGTGATTTGATCCATGCTACTGCTAGCCATTTACAGGGGAAATCTAGCCCTGCTAACCCACGACAGCCTTCCTATGTGGTCTATGAAACCCGGGGGCCGGCGGTGGGGAAGGGGCGGATTTTGTTGCCCTTGGCGAACCCGGAGACGGCCCCCAGTTTGTTGAAAATTGCGGGGGCGATCGCCCTTGAGGAGGGCTATGAGTTGGAATGCCTGATCATCATTGCGGTTCCCCGCCATACCCCTCCGGCCCAGGCCCGGGTGGATTTGACCGAAAGTCATCGCTTTTTGGCGGAAATTATGGCGATCGCCGCCGATCTCACCCCGACAATTTCCATCCACAGCCAAATCCGCCTCGCCCAAGATACGGCCCAAGGCATTTTAGAGACGATCCGAGATCGCCATATTGATCGCCTCATCCTCGGTTGGAAGGGGTCAACGAGTACACCGGGGCGCATTTTTGGCAATGTGGTGGATACGTTGGTGCAGCGGGCCAGTTGTGAGGTGATGTTGATTAAGTTTGGCGGGTTACGCCAGAGCTATCCCCTCGCGGCACCCCATGGCCATTGGTTAATCCCCATGTCCGGGGGGCCGAATATTCGCCGCGCTCTCCATTACTTGCCGGCCTTCATCCATCTCCAAACCCCAGCGCAAATTTTCCTCACCCAGGTCATCCCCCCCCACCGCAAATCCTTCAGCGGCCGACGGCTCAAAACCCTGGCTCAGGAGCTGCAAACTGACCTCGACTGTGAGATCACGGCGTTGGTATTGCGCTCCAATGATGTAGTGGCCTCGGTGACGCAGTTTGCGGCGCGGGAGGCTTGCCCGTTAATTATCCTCGGAGCCAGTCGGGAGGGGATGATTCAGCAGGTGCTCCATGGCAATATCCCAGAGGCGATCGCCAGCCAATCCCAGGCGACGGTGATCCTCCTCCGGGCGGGGGATGGGGAAGAAAGCCCCCCTTGATCCCCTGGGGAATCCCCGGGCTGAGGGCGATCGCCGCTACAATGGCAGGGGAAGGAGGAAAAACCGATGGCCATTCAAAGCACCTACGGCAAAGACTGGGGAAAAAAACGATCGGACGTTGCGCAACCATCGCCCCCTACTGCCCCCGACCTCCTCCAGGCCACCACCACCCCCGACGAAACCTCCCAAAACGAAGAGGGCCTCCGGCCCCAAACCCTCGCCGACTACATTGGGCAAAAGGATCTCAAGGGCGTGCTGGACATTGCCATCGCCGCCGCCCAAGGCCGCCAAGACCCCCTCGACCATACCCTCTTCTATGGCCCACCGGGTTTAGGCAAAACCACCATGGCCCTGATCCTCGCCGCCGAAATGGGCGTGAACTGCAAAATCACCGCCGCCCCTGCCCTGGAACGGCCCCGGGATATCACCGGGCTACTGGTCAACCTCCAAAAAGGTGACATCCTCTTTATCGATGAAATCCACCGCCTCAACCGGATCACCGAAGAACTCCTCTATGCCGCCATGGAGGATTTTCGCCTTGATATCACCATCGGCAAAGGCCAATCCGCCCGCACCCGCAGCCTCTCCCTCCCCCCCTTCACAATCATCGGAGCCACAACCAATATGGGGGCCCTCACTGCCCCCCTGCGCGATCGCTTTGGCCTGATCCAACGGTTGCGCTTCTATGATTACGAAGAACTCACCGCCATCGTCACCCGCACCGCCGCTCTCCTCAATGCAGACATCACCCCACCAGGGGCGATCGCCATTGCCCAACGGGCCCGAGGCACACCCCGCATCGCCAACCGCCTCCTCCGTCGTGTCCGGGACTATGCCCAGGTCAAGGCCTTGGGGACAATTACCGCCCCCGTAGCCACCGCAGCCCTCGAACTGCTCAACGTCGATCCCTTGGGGTTGGATTGGACCGATCGCCTCGTCTTAAAGACGATGATTGAGCAATTTCAGGGCGGCCCGGTGGGATTAGAGGCGATCGCCGCCGCCACGGGGGAAGATGCCCGCACCATCGAAGAAGTCTATGAACCCTACCTGCTGCAAATGGGCTTGATCAACCGCACCCCCAGGGGCCGCACTGCCGCCGCCGCCGCCTACGCGCATTTAGGCTACAGTGACCCCACCGGCCCAACCGCGCTCCCCTAGCTCATATCTTCGTTGTGAATTTGGAAAAAGCGATCGAGGATTTCCGATTGCTGCTCATGGTTGAGGGGGCCATGGGATGGGGGTGTTTGGGTCACTTGCGGGCCGGAATCCTGGCTATTGGGCAAAAAAGCAGAAGTCGTGCGGGATTGCACCGATTGCTGCTGTTCAGGGGAAAGTTGAGGCGTTGGGGTGGCCGGCGGCTCCGGCGTGACCAGGGGAGAACTTTCGCGGAGGTAGGTGGCCAGATCAATGGCGATCGCCCGGCTGGCCACCGTTTGCTGACAAATGAAAAACGAAATCACCACACTACCAATGCGGAGGTGATCCCCCTCATAGAGACGACGGGGGGCATGGAGCACTTCCTGATTGAGATAGGTGCCGTTGGTGCTGTTGAGGTCATGGACAAAAAAGCCCTGGCCGGGGATGTATTGAATCGCAGCATGGTGGCGGGAGAGGTGATGATCCCCAAGGGTGATCGCATTGTGCCCCGCTCGGCCAATAGTCCAAATCCATTGGGGTTGGGTAATGGCTTGGGTTCGGCTGTCCAGTAGATTCGTGATCAAATACACCGTCTCCGTCTCCACCATGCCTAAAATATAGGGATGGCGGGGAATCAGCGGCGCCGCAAAATCCTGGGCATCCTCCAACTTAAGAATGTCGTTGAGAAGATCGGGATGGTGATCGTAGAGGGTTTGGAAAACCTGGTAGAGGTTAAGCCGATTTTCAAATTCCATGGCAAGGATACGCTAGAAGCCATTACCGAGGGGGGGGTGTGGGGCGATTTTGTCGCTGCTCCGCTTTATCTTCCTGTTGCCAGAGCCAGAGCATGGCGGCAACGAGGGCAATCTGTAGAGCCAAGTTGGGCAGAGCGGAAGGCCGAGCCGTACCCGCCGCCAATTGGGTGACAAAAATCACCGCCCCAATTAACCCGGACGCCCCAAAGCTAACATAAACAAAGCGGCGCAACCCCCGGTAGGGGGCCTTGGCTTCGGCTCTGAGGTGGGCGTATTGTTCTGGATTGAGCGATCGCCGCTTGGTCATAGGAGTTTTAGCAAAATTTTCCTCCATTCTAACGAGATTTTTCCGAAAATCCCTGCTATACTGGAGACCGCCTTGCCGATGTAGCTCAGTTGGTAGAGCACTCGATTCGTAATCGAAAGGCCGTCGGTTCAAATCCGATCATCGGCTTACCCTCAATGCCTTGGCCTTTTTTCTGGGGTTAAATGTACCATTGATCTCAGCATCGGTTTAACCAGTTGAGAAAAATCCATGATTGCCCAACCCCAATATCCGCAAAAAATGTCCCCTGAAGCATACTTGGCATGGGAAGCCCAGCAAGAAGAGCGCCATGAGTACATTGATGGCGAAATTTTAGCGATGACCGGCGGCAGTATTCCCCACACCAAAATTTATCTCAATTTCTACAGGGCTTTGTATCCTCATTTGCGTCAGCGGGGTTGTGAAGCCTATGTTTCCGATGTCAAAGTTCAGACCTATGAGAATCGTCGTTATTTTTATCCCGATCTTGTGATCACTTGTAATCCAGAGGATTTAGAATCTCGGCAATTTGTGGAAAATCCCACGGTGATCATTGAGGTGCTTTCCCCGAGTACCGCTTCCTATGATCGCGGTGCCAAGTTGAAGTATTATCGCCAGATCGCCAGTTTAAAGGAGTACGTTTTGGTGGATTCGGAATCCATGGCTGTGGAACTGTATCGCCGGGGTGAGGGGAAAATGTGGCTTTATTATACCTATGGGGAAGGGGAGGCGATCGCCCTCGAAAGTATTGAGTTTGAATGCCCCATTGCACTGTTATATGAGGGTGTCACCTTGGAGCCGGATCATGGCTGATCGTTTTTTGCCGGGAGCCGTTGTTCATTGTCGCGATCGCCAATGGGTGATTCTGCCTGCCGATATCCCTGATGTGTTGCGGTTGCGTCCCCTCAGTGGCAATGAAGACCAAATTTGCGGCATCTATCGCCCCCTGGCCCTAGAGGAAATCACCGCCGCTCAATTTCCCCTGCCCACCGCCGACACCGTTCAAGACCATACCGCCGCCCAACTCCTCATGGATGCGGCTCGCCTCAGTCTCCGTAGTGGAGCCGGCCCCTTTCGCGCCCTCGGTCGCCTTTCGGTGCGGCCTCGCCCTTACCAGCTTGTGCCGCTGTTGATGGCCCTGCGATTAGCGACGATGCGGCTGTTAATTGCCGATGATGTGGGGATAGGCAAAACCATTGAAGCGGGGTTAATTGCCCGGGAAATGCTCGATCGCAACGAAGTAAAACGCCTCGCCGTCCTCTGTCCCCCCCATCTCTGCGATCAATGGCAGCGGGAACTGCGGGAGAAATTTCACATTGATGCGGTGGTGATTCGCTCCGGCACAGTCAGCAAATTGGAGCGGGGCTTACCCCCCAGTGGGGATCATCATGTTTTCGGCTACTATCGCCATATCATCGTTAGTTTGGACTATGCCAAATCCGATCGCCGCCGGGCCAGCTTTCTCGCCCATTGCCCGGATTTCGTGATTGTCGATGAAGCCCACACCTGCACCCCTGGGGGCGGACGGAGCATCACCCAACAGCAACGGCATCAACTGCTTCAGGACATCGCCCAACGGGAGCAACAACACCTGATCCTGTTAACCGCCACCCCCCACAGCGGCCTAGAGGCCTCATTCCGGGCGATCATTGGTTTGCTCAAACCCCAGTTTGAGACTTGGGATATTAACCATTTGACCCAAAACCAGCGCATTGAGTTAGCCAGTCATTTTGTCCAGCGTCGCCGGGCCGATGTGAAGCGATGGCTCGGCAATGATACCCCCTTTCCCACCCG
>RECT01000123.1 GCA_007693875.1 Spirulina sp. DLM2.Bin59 | reverse complement strand
TTGATCTGCACCTACGGATCTACACCTCTGACCAAACGCTGACGGAAATGGATGGCACATTGCCCCCTGATCCGGTTTTGTTCAAGGTTTATCAGCAGGTGCGGGAGAGCTATCGTCAACAGTGCCATTTGGCCTATCGGGGTTTTCGAGGTTTGGAGGCCCTGGATGAAGTCACCCATATTTCGATTCGCGATGCAGCAGTGGATCTGACGGCAGGCTTAAATGATTGGCTGGATTATTCCCCAGATTTTCAGCCGATTCGAGAGGAATTACTGCATCACCTCAATGGTATGGATCGAGTGCGGTTTGTGATCCATACCCAAGACCCGATTTTGCAATGGTTGCCTTGGCATATCTGTAATCTGTTTCAACGCTACCGCCATGGGGGGGTGAGTTTAAGTTTACCGAGGCGATCGCATTCTCTGCCTTTGTCTCCCTGTCAATCTCGCGTTAGGGTTTTGGCGGTGTTGGGGGATAGTACGGGGATTGATATTGAGGCGGATCTGTTGTTGTTACAGGATAAGTTACCGCCGGATACGGAGATTTTACCACCATTGATTGCTACGCCTCGGAAGGTGTTGGGGGAGAAACTTTGGGAACAACGCCCGGATATTCTGTTTTTTGCGGGCCATAGTTCGAGTACGGGGCCGCAGGGGGAATTTTTCCTCAATGAGTTTGAGAGTGTGGCTATTGCTGATCTGAAGTTTGCCCTCAGTAAGGCGATTGATCAGGGGTTAAAGTTGGCGATTTTTAATTCCTGTGATGGGTTGAAGTTGGCGCAGGATTTAGCGGATCTCAATTTACCGGCGATTATTGTCATGCGGGAGCGGATTCCCGATGCGGCGGCGCAGTATTTTCTCGATTATTTCCTCTCAGCTTTTGCCCATCCCACGGAACCGAAGCCGCTGACGTTGGCGGTGCGGGAAGCTCAGGAGCGGCTCCAGTATTTGGAGCAGGATTACCCCTGTGTCAGTTGGTTGCCGGTACTCTGTCAACAACCAGAAGCTGCCGATCTCACCTGGGCAGATCTTCGCGCTCCAGTGAAACCGAAGTCATCACCACTTCAAAAGAGGCGTTTACCCTTAAGGGCTTTCAGCCTGATTTTGGGAGTTTTGGTCTTAAGCCTATCAATTATTACACCCAATCTTGCAGCCCACTTTAACAAACAGGGGGCTAATTGCATTAATCAGAGCGATTTGATTTGTGCAAAGCAGAATTTAGATCTTGCGGTCAGACTGAATTCTCGTAATGGATCAGTGCATAATAATTTGTCTCGATTTTATGAAAAAATGAAAGACTATCCGAAGCGAGATCATCATCTAGATATTGCTGTAAGGTTGGGCAATCCGGCCGCTTGTACTGGCAAAGTTGTCCAATTCATTCATACCGGTGAACTCTTAGAGGCGGAATCTTTATTGCATAGTTGTCAAGATCTCGTCAATAAAAGGAAAACCAATCTTGGTCAGTATTCGATTTATAAAAATCAAGGTTGGATTTATTTTGAGCAAGGGAGTTTACAAAAAGCTCAGTTTGTGCTAGAAAAATCCTTAGAGTATATTCCTAAAGGTAAAGCAGCACATTGTTTATTGGGAAAAATTAAATATCAGCAAGATCCAGATTATTTAAAATCAGAAATTCGGGAACATTTTCAAATCTGTGTCAATCGTGTCCGTAAAGACCGTATCGAAGAATTGCAGTGGTCTAAATTTGCAGAAAATTATCTTAATCAATCACAGGAGTAGGTTATGATTTCACAGCATAGTTCAGGAGCAAAGACATTAGCAAGGTTTTTGATCGCTTTCCTTTTGTTGATTCAGGGGATTTTTTCAGTGTATCTGTTCATGCTGAATATAATTCCGGCTTTTGCTCAATCTCCAGCATCTGAAGACCTTGAATGTGATGAACATGGGGATTGCTATCGGGATGAGCTCGATCCTGATAAGCCTCATATTATTAGCCCTCGGCGTAGTGTGATTTTGAGCGATCGCCCCCTGGTGCGGTGGTATGCCGTCGAAGGCGAAACCCGCTATATTGTCAAGATTCAGGGGCCTAATCAGTTAACTTGGGAACAAGAAACCTCCGAACCCTTTATTCTCTACGATGGGCCAGAATTAGTCCGGGGTCAAACCTACAGGATCGAGGTCAGCACCTACAATGGCAACCATCAAGACCAAACCTCATTCATTTGGTTAACATCAGCAACAGAACAGCAGATCAACACCGCGATCGCCGAGCTAGATCAGACCCTCAGTCCCCTCCAAAAAACACTGGCAATTGTGGAAATCTATAAAGCAGAACGTTTGTTTAATGATGCCATTGATCTCCTCGAAGCCCACCTTGCAGAATTTGGCAAAACCACAGCAATTGATGACTCACTATCAGATTTATATCGTCAAATTGGCTTAAATCAACAAACGCGATGGGATCAAGAGCAACAACCCTGACCCCAAACCGCCACCCCCATAACCCCACAGGCCTAGATAGCGGCGCAACCATAGACGAGACTGGCATAATGGGAGCAGAAAAACCCTGATCCTTGGGGAATTTAACCCTCCATGCGTGCCAACCCGATCACCCAATTCGTTACCCAGTTTGTTCAGCGGTTCAATGCCCCCCCCGCCCTGAAGCCCGGGGCCCGCGTCCCTGAACTTTGGGTGCAAACCGCCGATGCTGAAACGGCCCAAACCCATTCCCTGGTGGGGGATTGCTATCTCCTGGGGCGCAGTTCCAGCCAAACCGATATCGTCGTCCGTAACCCGGTGGTGAGCCAAGTCCACCTCTCCCTGAGCCGCGACCCCGACCACCCGCGCCAATTCATCATCAAAGATGAAAAATCCACCAATGGCCTTTACATGGGTCGCCGCCGCCTCAAAACCCTGATGCTCCGCCATGGGGATGTGCTCACCTTGGGGCCGCCGGAACTGGCCGATGGGGTGCGGTTGCGCTACCATAACCCGCCGCCAAAATGGGTGCGGGGGCTGCAATATGGCCTCTATGGGGTGGGGGGAATTGTCGGTTTAGTAGTGGTGGCCATTGGCATTGAATGGACGAAAATCCCCATTTATCCCCTCCCCTCTGGGGTAGAGGGGCCCGTGATGGTCTATGCCCGCGATGGGGAAACCCCCCTGCGCCAACTGCCGACGCGATCGCACCAAGAATTGCAACGCCTCCGGGATTTCTCCCCCTACCTGCCCCAAGCGGTGATCGCCTCTGAAGATAGCCGCTTTTACTGGCATTTGGGCGTGGATCCCCTGGGAATTTTGCGGGCGGTGGTGGTGAACTTCCAACGGCGGGGCATTGCCCAAGGAGCCAGTACCGTCACCCAACAGTTAGCCCGCAGCCTTTACCCCGATTATGTGGGCCGCTCCAATACGGCGGGGCGGAAAATTCGGGAGGCGATCGTTGCCTTAAAACTGGAAACGTTCTACAGCAAAGATGAACTCCTCCGTACCTATCTCAACCGCGTCTATTTAGGGGTGGGAAGCTATGGCTTCGAGGATGCGGCCCAGTTTTATTTCGATAAATCCGCCGCCGATGTCAGCCTCGTGGAGGCGGCCACATTGGTGGCGATCCTCCCCGCCCCCAATAGCTACAACCCTGTCCAAAGCTACAACACAGCGGTGCAGTTGCGCGATCGCGTCATTGAGCGGATGGCTCAATTGGGGATGATTTCCCAAGAAGAGGCCAATACAGCGCGGCGATCGCGCATTGAAATCAGCCCCACCGCCCAGGAAGTCCTCAGCAGCACCATCGCCCCCTATTTCTACAGCCACATTTTCCGCGAACTGCGCCAACGCCTGGGGGAGAGCCTAGCCCGGGAGGGCAATTTTATCGTTGAAACGGGCCTCGATTTGGAAAAGCAGGCAGCGGCAGAGCAGGCTTTAACGGCAGCGGTGGAGAGTCGGGGCGGCCGTTTGGGGTTTGAACAGGGGGCGATCGTCACCCTGGATCACCGGACTGGGGAAGTGGTGGCCCTCGTGGGGGGCGTGGACTATAACCGCAGTCAGTTCAACCGCGCCACCTCTGCCCAACGGCAACCGGGTTCCACGTTTAAGCTCTTCGCCTATGCCGCCGCCCTCGCCCAAGGCATCCCCGCCGGCAAAACCTATGATTGTGGCCCTGTCACCTGGCAGGGGCAACGGTATCGAGGCTGTGAGCGTAGCAGCGGGGCCATTGATATGTACCGGGGCATGGCGCAATCGGAGAATGCCGTGGCGATCCGGGTGGCCCAAGATGCGGGCATGGAGAACATGATCGCCATGGCCCGGGATTTGGGGGTACGGTCGGAGTTGCGGGCTTCCCCGGGGTTAGTCTTGGGGGAGAGTGAAACCAATGTATTGGAAATGACGGGGGCCTATGGGGCGATCGCCAACAATGGCCAATGGCATCGCCCCCACACGATCAAGCGGGTGCTGGACAGTGGCGACTGTCTGGATCCGCAGGATTTAGAAACCTGTCGGGTGATCTACGATGCCAGCCAAGACCGCAGCGGCCAACACGAAGCCGTCAGCCCCGCCGTCGCCCAAGCCTTACAGCGGATGTTACGGGCCGTGATCCAGGGCGGAACCGGCAGCCGGGCGGCCCTGGGTTTAGGGGAAGGGGGCAAAACCGGCACAACCGATCGCCTTGTGGATCTCTGGTTTATCGGCTCCGTACCGGGGGTGAACCTCACCACCGGTATCTGGCTGGGCAATGATAATAACAGCCCCACGCGGGGCAGTAGTGGCGATGCGGCCCAACTGTGGCGGGACTATATGCGCCAGATCACCCGTTAGGGGCAAAAAATCTTTCGCCTGCCCCCCCTTAATCAATCACCTTGTTGTCCCACAAAAACTTATCCAAGAGGAAATTATCGAGGTTTTCAAAACTGGAGGCATAGGTAATCGTGGGGGTTTCGTAGCCTTTTAGGGAAACGGTGTATTGGGTAAATCGCTGCTGGGCCCGGCCTAAATCCGCCAGATAGTTATAGGTGGTTTGCCCGAGGGCGATGTCGTGCTTAATCTGTTTTGTGCAGGATTCCAAACGGAAAGCGGCGTTAACCGTATCACCAATGGCGGTGTAGTCGGGGCGATCGCCCGTCCCCGTATTCCCCACCATCGCATAGCCGGTGTTAATTCCCACGCCAATGCGCAGGGGAAAGGGCAATATGTAGTGATTGCCCAAATCAGCGGTCATTTTGTTGAGGTCACTCACCGCTTGGAAAATTTGGATCACCTCATCCTTGGCGATCGCCTGCTCCCCATGGAACCAAATCGACATCACCGCATCGCCAATATATTTATCCACCCAACTGCCGGAATCGCGAATAATTTTCCCCGCCTGGCGAAACCAATCGCCAATCAACTGGGAAAGAATTTTTTCATCAATTTTGCGCGTTAACACCGTGAAGTTGCGAATATCCACCACCAACACCGACATGAGGCGGCGCACATGGAGGACAGAGGTTTGGGTATCTTTCTCCCCCAGTACCGGCTGACTCTCTTCTCCAGGGTTGAAAAAGTGGAGTTCGCTTTGGCCAAAGGTGACGCGATCGCCATGGGTGAGCACCATCGGCACATTCACCCGTCGCCCATTGATAAACGTGCCGTTACGACTGCCCAGATCAATCAGATAAAAGATCCCCGTTTCGGTATATTGCAACATCGCATGGTTGCGGGAGATCCAGCGATCGGGAATCACAAAATGATTTTCTGCCCCACGGCCCACCGTCCAATGGTTGCGCCCCACCAATGGCAAATAACGTTTGCCATTGGCGGTACGCAACAGTAGAAAGGGAATCACTCCCGAGGACATACAGAAAATCTCGCTAGGCAAGGTTGGGGGATTTAACTGTATTTTAGGGGGCGATCCGCAAAATGCCACGGCCTGATTGATTCACAGTACAAAGTACACTGAAGCCCAAAAAATACCATCTACCACCAATGTACTTAAAACTGCGCCACTGAACACCCAGGTCACGGGGCTATTGGTTCTGAGGGGGAGACAGCCGATCAAAAGTAACAGGGTGACGAGGGTGGCGGCACAGCCCAGGCCCCAAGGGGTTTCCATTTTTGCCACCGCTTCCCGCAGCAGGATGGAAATATTTTCCGGTGGAGCGTTGATCGCCTGTCGCCAGTAGGGGATCAGATCTGTGAGGTAAAAATAGCCATCGGTGATTGCCGTTCCCACCAGGGAACCGAGGTAGAAGCTATGGCCCACTTTGCCCACCCCGGTATAAAGACCCCAAATTGCCAAGGGGAGGGCGATCGCCTCGATGGGTAAATGCAACAACGGCTCACTGCGCCACCAGCCCCAATAGAGCGAACCCGCCAACCAACTCCAGCTAAACCCCTGTAATAAATCCCCCCACCATCGTTGGGGATAGCGATAACTGAGCCATGCCCCCCCCAACCAGAGGAAAAGGGTACAGGCCAAGCTGATCAGGGGAAAGCTCCGCACCAAGGGGGCTTGGAGAAATACGGGGACGGATACGAGGAAGCAGGCCCAACCAAAGGCGGGCCAAGGGCTGCGGCGGGCAGGAGCGGGAGATTCAAGCTCAACGCCTAAGAAAAACCAAGTCAGTTCAAACAAGGGTGTGGCCGGTTTGTTGCAAATCTTTACCTTAATTAAGATAACATGTTTTTATTCGACATATTCAAAGGGGCAATGGTTTTTACGCCTTACCCCATCAGCTTTTACCGTATATCCCCCCTGGGGGTAGCTGTTCATAATTGCGACCCTCCCCGATGTGGAGGCGAAAAAGCAGTGCATCCAAATAGAATCGCCAATTGTGCAAACCCTTCCTCCGTAGGGGCGAAAAATTTTTCGCCCCTACACCAAACTCAGCCCCTAGGGATAATGCAGTTCTACGGGTGCATGAAGGTGGTAGCCCTCCAGCAGTTCAGCACTTGGTTCTGCCACGTCACGAAATAATGACAGAAACAATTGGGAGTGTGACAGCCTTGTTTGTGTAGAGCAAGCATAAGAAGGTAATTGACTAATACTTGTGTGTTCCCATGATCACTCAATCGTTATCAAGACTTTTGTACTCCCTGATGTACTTAAACGGAAAAGGAATCACCGTACTTTGCCCTGTACGGACAAAATCGACATCCATTGTTGGCAGAATTTGCTTAAATACCAACTTTGAGCCATTCACTGCAACAATTTTACGAATATGACAGGCATCTTTGAAAGAGAATTTTACGTTTTCACGCTTATCTCCAACAAAATAATATGCTTCTGTCTCTGTCTCACCAAAATATTGAATGTTCAGCGATGCATCGAACAACTCATCTTTGCTCTGATTATCCTGTGGGAACTTCAATCGAACATGATATTTAGTCAAAAGAAAGTCAATAAAAGACCTGGCCTCTATTGTGATGTTGACATATTTATCTTGCCTCTTTGTTCCTAGATTTTGAGCAATCAATGACTTCAACTCACTCTTTAAAAGGGTTTGCTTACCGATCTTGCAGAGTTGTGCTGAAAAAGCCTTTAGCTTGTCAACATTAAGTTTGGGGTGTTCTTGAGAAAATTCTTCTACTACCTTGGCCAAAACTTCTCCAGACTGTATATTTTCAGGAAGATCGGTTTCAATTTCTTGAAGAATGGATTCAATTTCGTGGAGATTAGGAAGACTGATTTCATCAGTACGAAAAATAAGGTTAACATCATTTTCTTCTGAAGCGATAAGTCCTTCAAAATGCAAACCAGATTTCTGCGTACTGTTTTTGGCATCAGAGATTAAGTCTATATACTGTTGATATTCCTGATGCCCAAAAAGTGATGTTCCATCCAATTCTCGGAATTCAAACTGGCCATCGGGCATAATCCCCATAAAAATAAACTTGTTTTCCTCCTCATGACATGTTGCAAAAGTCCAAGTCTTAAGAGACTTTAGCTTACTCCAATCAAACAAGCTTAGTTTTTTAAAACTGATATCACGTTTGATCAGTAATTCTTTAACAATAGTTTTGGCTACGGCATCGGTTGCCATTGTTATTGACTCAATAGTAATGTTTTGGTATTGCCTCTTGTCGGTTGATGAACGATATTCATCTTTGAACCCCATTTTTTGATAATACAGAGCATTATGAATAATTCGGATATTAAAGGATCCTGGTTTATCACGTTTTCCGATGGTAATACATTTGTCGTCTGTCGTGTATTGAGCGAGTAATTCTTTGAATGAACTGATGAGTCTTACTGATTCTTCACTATCAACTCTGTCAACTATGTGGATTGGTTGGCCATCAAGTTGTGCAGATAATTGATTTGGCTTCTTGAGCAGAGAACTTTTGAGTTCAATTGTATCTTCAGGATCTCGTGACAACAACTCAACTTTCATATACTTTGATAAGCGATTCTCGATATTTTTGAGAACAAAATGTAATATGCCAGCACGACTTTTTTGGAAAGTATCAACGCTACCAAAATCAAGGAATGGGATTGATGCTCTTTTGTTTTGCAACCCTGATCGAACATAGACTAATTTTTTATCAATATCACCATCACGAGACAAATGTCTTCGGAGACTGCCAGTAGATTCCTGAAAAATATAGTTTGGTCCATTAAGGGAATTTTGTAGAGATTTTTTTCGTTTTTTGTCAGTTGTCTTTTTTAGCTCAGAACGAACAGCAACTTTTTTGCGATGGCGAACAGTATTGACATTAAGCAAACAATCAGAACTGATCACGATTTTTGCTATGTCAAGATAGTCCTTTGGGCCAATATCGGGTACGAGCAGCAGGGAACCAGTAAGGTTACAGTAGTGATATTGAGCAAATCTTGAGCGGGATGAAGAAAGTGAGTTTAAAAGAATTTGAGCAAGCCATGCTTCACAAATACAGTCAGCAGCATCATGTTGTGAAGCTCTTAGAAGCACCTCGGTCACTGCACTTTCGTTAAACTTATCATCAGATTTGATACGAGAGAGAAGCCTATATACATCCACTGGTTTCTTAAAC
>RECT01000305.1 GCA_007693875.1 Spirulina sp. DLM2.Bin59 | reverse complement strand
AAGTTCTAAAATCCCTCCGGGGAATCCCCGTCTCTTTAGAGCGGGGAGTAGTCAAGATGGATCGGGAAGGTCGCCTCAATAACTTTGCCATTGAACCGGAGATGTATGTGGATGAACCGGGCGATCGCCATGAGGCTTTGGCCGAAGCAGCGGCGGCGGAGGCAGCAAAGCGGGCTGAGATCAATCAGTCCGGTGGCCGGGGCCCCGGCGTGATTTAGAGAGACCCCCAGGGGACAGGTTAAAATAGAGCCTGTCCCCTGTTTTTGAATTTATGGCTATTGATCTGACTGTGGCCATTCCCACCTATAACGGTGTATCGCGGTTGCCCGCTGTGCTCGATCGCCTCCGTGACCAGAGGGGAACCGAGGCGATCGCCTGGGAAGTCCTGATCATCGACAACAACAGCACCGATGGGTTAGCGGCCCTGATTGAAACCTATCAAAACCAATGGCGGCCCGATGTCCCCCTGCGCTATTGCCTCGAAACCCAACAGGGGGCGGCCTTTGCCCGGATTCGTGCCATCCATACCGCTGAGGGAATTTTCGTCGGGTTCCTCGATGACGACACCCTACCCGCCCTCAATTGGGTACAAACCGCCCATATTTTTGCCAAACAGCATCCCCACGCTGGGGCGATCGGCAGTCAAATTCATGGCCAGTATGAAATGGCCCCGCCCCCCAACTTTGACCGCATTGCCAGCTTCCTCGCCATCACCGAGCGCGGCCCCGAACCCCATATCTATGAACCCCACTCGAAGATGTTGCCCCCTTCGGCGGGGTTAGTGGTGCGGCGACAGGCTTGGCTGGCCCATGTACCGGCGCGGCCCACCTTGACGGGGCGATCGCCCACCTCCATCCTCAACAGCGAAGATCTAGAGGCGATCCTCCAAATTCAAAACGCGGGCTGGGAAATTTGGTATAACCCCGCCATGGAGCTAGAGCACCAAATTCCCGCCCGTCGCCTCACCCGCGAGGGCCTGCTGTTCATCGTCCGCAGTACCGGCCTGGCCCGCCACCATATCCGGATGCTGCGGCTCAAACCCTGGCAACGGCCTTTAATTTTTCCCCTTGGTTGGCTCAACGATTGCCGCAAGGCTTTGCAATTCTTCATCCATCACCGTCAGCAGTTGGCCCAAGATACCGTCCTGGCCTGTCAGATGGAGTTTTTGCGCTGTACGGTGGTGAGTCCTTTTTATCTCTGGCAACAGCAATGGCGACGCATCATTTAGCCATCATCCTGCCGGTACGGAACCGCTGGCACTATACCGGGGCAATTTTGCAGCAATTGGCAGCGATGGGGGCGATGGCGGCCCCCCATCGGGTGATTGTTGTCGATGATGGTTCAACGGATGGCACACCGGAGCGGATTGAGGCGGAGTTTCCCGCTGTGACGTTGATTCGCGGTGAGGGGGATTGGTGGTGGACGGGGGCGATCGCCCAGGGCATGACCCAGGCCTTAAATCAAACCGACGCGGATTGCTTGCTGTGGCTCAATGATGATATGGCGTTACCGGCGGATTTTTGGCAGCAGGCTTTGAAGGTGGCCGAGGTGGCGATCGCCCAAGCAGCCCTAATCGGGGGGATCGTCCTCAATGAGCAGGATTGGGTCATTTTTAGCGGCTTAACAGCGGGGGAGCCGATTCGCCAGCTTGGGCAATTCACAGCGGATTTTCTCCCCGCCCATACCCTCAATGGCAATTTAATGGTGTTACCGAGGGCGATCGCCCAACGCCTCGGCCCTCCAGATTGGCGGCGATTTCCCCACTATGGCGGCGATTATGAATACAGTGAGCGGGCCAAAAAGTTAGCAATTCCGGTATTGGTGGCGCGGGATTTCCGGGGACGGGCCAGTTATACGGCGGCGGATGTGGTGCGGTATCTGCCGGTGTGGATGCAATGGTGGTTAGCCTCCCCTGGGGAGCGGTGGCGGCTATTGGGGGGAATGCGATCGCTCAAGTTCCATCATAATATTTGGCACATTGTCAACCGGATGTATATTGATCAGCCCCAGGTTCCTCGCTGGCGGTATGAGTGGTTTTATCTCAAGAAAGTGGCCCAATGTTTGGGGACGTTGATTACACCTCGGGAAAAACTGCGGGGAGCCATTGCAGCTTATTGTTACGGCCAGGGGATTCCAGGGGATCTGGTGGCGAGGGTGTTGGGGGAGGATCCCCCCTGCCCCCCTTAAAAAGGGGGGTTCAAGAGTACACCCCCTTATTAAGGGGGTCGGCGTAGCCGGGGGGATCGTCAGCCTTGCAACGAAGCAAGATCCCCCCCTGCCCCCCCTTAACAAGGAGGGGTAATATTTTTGATCTTTTCGAGAAGGAAAGAAATTGCAATCTCCTACACTGCGGGGCAATGACCAAAGCCCTAAGGTAGTTGGGTGCTTTTTTAATTTTGTGTAATGAATCGAGACGCTGAACCCTTGCCATCTCCACCGCCAGAGGATCACGCCCTAGCGCGGTTTTTTAAATTTGCTGAACTGAAAACCGATACCCGGACGGAGGCGATCGCCGGGATCACCACCTTTTTCACGATGGCCTATATTTTGGTCGTCAACCCCGTCATCCTCTCCAACGCGATTTTTCTCGAAACCAGTGGCGATTTATTTGGGGAAATTGCCATCGCCACGGCGTTATCGGCGGCGATCGCCACGCTGATCATGGGTCTCTACGGCAATTTTCCCTTTGCCCTCGCCCCTGGCATGGGGTTAAACGCCTATTTTGCCTTTTCCGTTGTTATCGGCTTGGGGGTAGATTGGCGGGTGGCCCTAGGGGCGATCTTCATTGAGGGGATTATCTTTATCATCCTCACCTTGACGAAAGTGCGCACCCAAATCGTCAAGATTATCCCCGACTGTATTAAACACGCCACCGCCGCCGGGATTGGCCTGTTTATCGCCTATATCGCCCTATCGGGAACCATCGAAACCGGCGGCGCGGGGCTGATTGTCCCCTACGAGGCGACAATTACCACCCTAGGGGACTTGGGGAATCCCCAAACATTAATGGCGATCGCCGGTATCCTGATCACCGCCGCCTTTGTGGCCCGCCGCATTAAAGGCGCATTACTTTGGGGCATCCTCGCCACCGCCATCCTGGGCTGGATTTTGGGCATTGCCGCCCCCCCCCAAGGATTATTGGCTGTGCCTGCCTTGCCGGTGGATCTATTTGGCCAAGCCTTCATCGGTTTAGGACAAATGGGCAGCGTCAATATTGGCCAACTGTTAACGGTGATTTTTGTCTTCCTGTTTGTGGATCTCTTCGATACCGTCGGCACATTAACGGGTTTGGGGATGAAGGCCGGTTATATCAACGACGAGGGGGAATTCCCCGATGTGGATCGCGCCTTCATGGCCGATGCCGTCGGCACCACCGCCGGAGCCGTGCTAGGAACCTCAACGGTGACAAGCTATATCGAATCAGCGGCCGGTGTGGCGGAAGGAGGCCGCAGTGGTTTCACGGCAGTAACAACAGCAGGGTTATTCCTCTTATCGATCTTCTTTATCCCCCTCTTGGCCGCCGTCCCCGGTTTTGCCACGGCTCCGGCTTTGGTGATTGTCGGTGTGTTAATGGCCAGCAGCCTGGGGCGGATTCGTTGGGATGATCCGGCAGAATCGATTCCGTCCTTTTTAACCGTGTTGATCATGCCCCTGAGCTATTCCATCGCCGAAGGGTTAGCCGTCGGGCTGATCACTTACCCCCTGATCAAAGCCTTTCAGGGTAAATTCCACGAAACCAAGGTGGCGATGTGGGTGTTGGCGGTGTTGTTTGTGGTGAAATTTGCGATCGCCTAACCGCCGTAGTGGGCATTGCCCACCTATCAACTTCTAGCTTCTGCAAAAAAAAGGGGGGATTGATCTCAATCCCCCCAGTCCTCAATTAACCCAGATCCAGATCAACCTTCGGGTTATCCCCCAATTGGGGTAACGGTTCGGAGGGATAGCCCTGCTTTTCACGGACAAAGGCTAAACCAGCTTGTAGGGCGGTGAGGCGATCGCCCATCCAGTGATCACCGGGAATTAACCCCGCAATCCCCAATTTTTCTAAGCGATGCTTCACTTTACCCGCAGCCCCCACGACAATCACTTCCCGACCCAGATCAACGGCCTCTTGAATGGCGTTTTCAATGGCCAAGGAGGAAGTCACACCCAACACCGGCACTTCTCCCAAATCCATGATCAGCACATCATAATTGCTAATGGCATTGTGTTCGCGGGCAATGGCTTTGGCAACCCCAAAAATCATCGGCCCGCTTAAATGGAACAGCAAGACCCGACCATTGGCTAAATCCAAGATTTGTTTTTCAGAATCATTGAGCATGATCTGATCATCATCATCGGTAATCGCTTTAACTGAGTGAGATTGCAGTTCATCCAACCGTTCAATGGTAAGGATATTCGCAATAAACACGCCAACGCCAACCGCCACCATCAGGTCAACCAAAACCGTCAGCAAAACGACGCTATAGACAATCCCCGCCGCTTTCCAGGAAATTTTATGCACCCGTTGGAGGAAGCTCCAATCAATGATATTAAAGCCAACTTTGAGAATAATCGCCGCCAGCACTGTTAAGGGAATTCCCATCGTTAAAGGGGCTGCCCATAACACCACAACCAATAAAATCAAAGCACGGACAATCCCCGCCAAAGCAGTCCGTGCGCCCGCTTGAATGTTCACCACCGTCGGTGTTGTTGCCCCAGATCCGGCAATTCCTCCACATAAACCCGTGATTAAATTAGCAATCCCTTGGCCAATCAGTTCTTTATTGGAGTCATGTTCCGTCCGGGTTAAACTATCAGCAACGACACAGGTTAATAAACAGTCAATACAGCCAATGACCCCCAAAACAATGCTGTTGACAAACATCAACCGCAAGTTATCCATCGTGAATGTGGGCATTTGGAAGTTGGGTAAGCCCGGCTTAATTTCGCCAATCATACCAATGGTGCGGATGTCTACCCCTTTTAAAAAGATCAGTGCAATGGCAGTACCCACCACCAAAGCCGTTAATTGAGGGGGAACAAACTTTTTCCAACTACGGGGATAACAGAAGAGGATTATCAGGGTAATTGTGCCTAAGGCTGTTTCCCAAGGGTTTAAGTTGGCGATCAAGGTCGGTAGATTTTGCAACACCACCAATGCGCCTCCCTTGGGGGGGGCTTCACCGAGAAAGGGGCCAATTTGCAACAAAATCAGAATAATGCCAATGCCGCTCATAAAGCCGGAGATGACATTGTAGGGCAACATCGTAATGTATTTGCCCAATTTCAACAGGCCAAACAGGATTTGAAAGATCCCCGCCATCATCACGACAGTAAAGGCCATGGCCAGGCCGTTTTCTGAATCTCTGGCGACTAATTCAGTGATCACCGCCGTGACGATGACGGTCATGGGGCCGGTGGGTTCAGAAATCAGGGTGGGGGCGCCGCCGAAGAGGGCAGCAAAGAAACCGACGAGGACAGCACCCCAGAGACCGGCGGCGGCTCCGGCTCCGGAGGCAATCCCGAAGGCAAGGGCCATAGGAAGGGCGACAACAGCAGCGGTTAAGCCGCCGAATAAATCCCCCTGCCAATTCCGAAAATGGATTTGGTTGGTGATTTGCATGGTGGGTTAATGAGGAAAACTTGTAGTTTTATTAAGTTGATGAGATTAACATACAGCAAGAGTGGAACTCCATTCACAAGAATTTCTAATCAAACGGATAACGAAGATTCTGACTAGGCTTCTGCTGATTGCTCGGTATGGGGCGATCGCCCCTCCCCCCTAACCTTGCCAAAAACAATGCCCTGGCAGAGCCAAGGCATAGGGGGTTCAATTTACAGCACAGATGCACTATCTATTCCTCTCATCACTTCTACCCAGTGATGCCCCAAGGGAGGCTCTGCCTCCGGATTGGGGTTTAATCTTCAGCGAAGATATAACGGCGTAGTTCGCTGGGGTCGGGTTCGGGGCTGGATTCAGCAAAGGCTACCGCATCGTCAATGGTGGCTTGTACCTGGGCATCGATCGCCTCCAGTTCCGCCGCTGTCGCCAAACCCCGGGCCTCTAAATCCCGTCCTAACCGTTTAATCGGGTCACGGGAGAACCAGAATTCTTTCTCATCAGCATTCCGCAATTCATCGGGGTCGGCGAGGGAGTGACCCCGGAACCGATAGGTGAGGGCTTCGATCAGGGTGGGGCCTTCCCCGGCTCGGGCCCGCTCTACGGCTTCGAGGGCTACTTTCCGCACCGCTAAGACATCCATACCATCCACTTCTACCCCCACCATATTAAAGACGCTGGCTTTTTTGTAGATCTCTGGCTGGGAGGTGGCGCGATCGTGGGCCATGCCGATGGCCCATTTATTATTTTCCACCACATAAAGGATGGGCAACTTCCACAGGGCCGCCATATTCAAACATTCAAAAAACTGGCCGTTATTACTGGCCCCATCGCCAAAAAAGCAGGCGGTGACTTGATCGGCGTTGGCATCCCCCATCGCTTCGCGGCGGTATTTGGATTGGAAGGCGGCCCCGGTGGCGACGGGAATCCCTTCCGCTACGAAGGCATAGCCCCCAAGGAGGCGGTGCTGTTCCGAGAACATATGCATGGAGCCGCCCCGGCCCTTACTGCACCCCGTCGCCTTGCCGAAAAGTTCCGCCATCACTTCCCGCGCCGGAACGCCAGCACTGAGGGCATGGACATGATCCCGATAGGTACTGGAGACAAAATCTTCATCGCGGCGCATCGCCCGGATCACGCCGGTAGAAACCGCTTCCTGACCGTTATAAAGATGGACAAACCCGAACATTCTGCCGCGATAGTACATTTCTGCACATTTATCTTCAAACAAGCGGCCCAGCACCATATCTTCGTAGAGCATTAACCCCTCTTCGCGGGTGAGGGGGAGGGTGCTGGTATCAATATGGGGAACGGGGCGTTCTGATTCTAGGGTTTGTGCCATCGTCGTTTTGATTGGGTTGAAATGGTTTTAATTGTGGGGGATGGGGCGATCGCAATGCAAGGCCTCTTGTTAAGGGGCAATGGCCCCCCGCTGGGTTAACTGTTGCTGTAGCTCCGGGGAAAGGCCGGGATTATCCCCTAAACGGGTTTGATCGAGGATTGCGCCGATCCAATGGGCTTCACTCAAGTTCGCGCCGCTCAAATTCGCGCCACTGAGATTCACCCCCGCCAAATTCACCAGGGCCAAACTGGCCCGTTGCAAGTTCGCGCCGGTCAGGTCGGCATTTTCTAAAAATGCGCCGGTTAAATCTGCGCCGCCGAGGTTGGCCCCCCGCAGGTTTGCACCGCTCAAATCCGCATCGCAGAGATCCGCCCCCCGCAGGTTAATCCCCCGCAGATCCGCGCCGCTCAAGTTTACTTCCGCCAGACTCACCCCCAAAAAATTCCCCCCGGCAAAATCTGTCATCGGGTCAAGGCCCAGCCGCGTTGCGAGGGTGAGAATATCTTCATGGTGGCCGGTGAGGATGGGGGTGAAGTCGGGAGCCACTAGGGGTTTAGCGGGGATTGATTCGTTGGCGTAGCCGCTGACCTTGGCGAGGGGAATGGGGAAGGTGGCGCGGATGGCCTTGGCGATCGCCCGTTTGGCCACCGCCTGCTGATTGGGGCTGAAATCGTGGGGCCACAGCCCTTCTGCATGGCGGATCGTACAGTGGGCCAACAGGGGGAAAAAGCTAACGCTAAAAATATCCGGTGTCACATTCAAGGTTAACAGCCGATCTTGCCGTTTAAATTCCGGCTCTGTAAACAGGATCTCCCCTGCAAACCCGCCCCCTTCGAGGGGCTGCAATGCTGGCATCACGCCCGTTGCCTCCCATTCCGGGTCAAGGGTAATCACCAAATTCGCCCCCCGGAGGGCAAATTGGGCCCGCCCCGCCCCCACTTCATACCAAGGTGCGCCCACCTGGAGCATCAGATCCAGCGCTACCCCGGAGTCCTCGGGGCTAAGGGTGAGGTTGAGGGTCGCTAAGTTGGGAACGCCGTTATCGGGAATCAAAGCAGCAGTCATAGGTCGAGGGAAGGTATTGCTGTGGTTATTATCCCTTGGATTGGGTTTGTGGGGAGTGGGTCTTATTTGGATGGGCGTGGGGGCGTTGGCGTAAGCCTGCCGGAGGCACAAAAATTTTTCGCCCCTACATCTACTTTTTTAATTTCAAACTATTGCGCAACAGGGTTTCGGTCATCGTTGCCAATTTTTGCAATTCCTGCTCTAATTTTTCGGCTTCTTTGCGGTGGCTCACTTTCCGCTGGAGGGCGGCGCGGGCCAGGTCTTCCCGGTGGCGTTGGAGGGCTGTTTGTGCCACTTTTTCCCAAGCCTCGGCCTCGGTTCTGGCTCGTTTATACCGGGGTTGGACATCATCCCAGACCACCTTAATTTGCCCTAAGGCACGGTCTAGGGCGGCTTTGGCCTGTTGGGCATCGGTGCCTTGGAGGGCGCGATCAAGGGGGGTTTCTAATTGGGCCGGATTGCTGCTGACAATCCAGGGGATAAAGTCTTTAATCTGTTGGCTATGGCTGACACCGGTTTTGCACCAGGTGGCAAAGTGTTCGCAGTTATTAAACAGCAGGTTATAGCGGTTTTCCCCTAAACGACTGAAGGCGCGATCCACCACCACATCGGGAATATAGGTGGTGGGGTAGGTTTTCTTCCGCACCGGTTTTCCCCGGCTAAAGGTGGCGAAGGGGGTGCGCTCGATGATTTCGCTGGGTTTGCGGTAATGGATGACTGTGCCGTCACCACAATCAATGCCGTGGTGTTCGTAAACACCATTGAGATTGAGCAGTTCGCGCATGACATAAATTTGATCGCCCCTGGCCATGGGTTTCCTCTAGGTGGGGACAGGTTCACCGGGCCGGAGTTTGACCCATTTGCCCATTTCTGCGCTGAAGCTCTCACAGCCCACCACATCCCACTCCATTTCCACATAGTCGGCTTTGGTGCGGATGTTGACG